>JAHELQ010000068.1:6864-14071 GCA_024644125.1 Candidatus Aminicenantota bacterium
GCTTCACCCTTAATAGTGTCAAATTGGTTATTATCATCGTTTTCGTGTTCCTGACCAATCCGACCGGTACCAACGCCCTCACCCGGGCGGCATATATGTTCGGATTGCGTCCCTGGTTCCGAAAAGATAGATATAAAAATAAGTCCAAAAATAAAGAGAAAAAGTAAATGCATTGGGAACTTGAAATTACATTGTTTGTATTTTTAATCATTTCGGCCTTTATTTCGTTGTACGTCAAGAACCTGATTACGGCGGTGGTGACCTTGAGTGTGTTCAGCTTTTTCTCGGCATTGCTTTATGTGGCCATGGGCGCTGTCGATGTTGGATTTACGGAAGCTGTTGTCGGCGCGGGTATCACCGGTGTGTTGCTGATTGTGGCCATACTCAAAACCTACCGAAGGAGTCAAGATTGAAATTTGCCAACTATGTCGTATTGGTCCTGTTCATCGGGTTGATGATCTTCGCTTCCCTCGGTTTACCCAATCGCGGGGATGCCGACGCCGTCTTCAACCGGGAAAAAAGCCCTGCCGGTACGCCGGGCGCTGCCGCATACTATATCAAGAATGCCGCTAAAGACGCCCATACCGACAATATGGTCACTGTGATATTGGCTGATTACAGGGGGTATGACACCCTGGGTGAAGAAACCGTTATCATGACTGCGGGCTTGATTTGTTTGTTGATATTGAGAAAAAAGAGAAACGCAAATGTCTAGAACGAAAGATAACCCGATTTTAAAACTGGTGAGCAGCACCATATCACCGTTCATCATGGTGTTCGCGCTTTACGTCGTGTTTCACGGACACTATAGTCCCGGCGGCGGATTCCAGGGCGGCACATTGTTGGCCGCTGCCGTGATCCTGATTCGGTTGGCGGCGGGGATCGAGAAGTCCCAAATGTTGTTCAATAGCAATTGGGCCACTCCGTTGGGTTCCGTCGGAGTATTGCTCTATTTTGGAACCGGCCTTGTCGCAATGTTGATGGGAGGTAATTTTTTGAACTATCATTACCTTCCACTGGGCACGGACGAGGTGATGCTTCGTTCCAACGGAATATTGATGGTGGAAGTCGGTGTCGCGATCGCGGTTATGGCGATCCTGATTTCGATTTTCGACGATTTATCTAAGGCGGGTCCAGATGTTTGAGTTTTTCCTGGGACATTACGCGTATTGGTTTGTGTTTATTCTGATGGCCATCGGCCTGTTCGGCATGGTCATGAAGAATAATTTGATAAAGAAGTTAATCGGGATGAGCATCTTCCAGGTTTCCATCATCTTGTTCTATGTCGCTGCCGCCAATAAATGGAACGCCACAGTGCCGGTGTTGAATCACGGGCATCACGGCGCCATCGAAACCGCCGGATATATCAACCCCTTGCCCCACACCTTGATGCTGACCGCCATCGTTGTCGGCGTCGCTACCATGGGTGTCGCGTTTGCTCTGGTGATCAGCATCTTCAAACGTTACAACACCCTGGAAGAGGACAAATTACTTCGGGAGATGAAAAAAGAGAATGATAATCAATAATTCGCCAGCGCTCATTCCCCTGATATTATTGTTTACCGCCATCATCATTCCCATCGTCGCCTTCAAAAAGGAAAAACTGGCCTATCCATTGGCCATGTTGGCGTCCGCGTTTACGGTTTATCTTTCGATATTCAATGTGGTGCGCGTCCTGGGCGGCAATGCGATTCACTATCATTTTGGCGGCTGGATCCCCCCCATCGGCATCGAATATGTGTTGGATCCCCTGTCGGCATTCATTTGCGCAGTGGTGAACGTTGTTTCGTTCATCATTTTGGTGAATGCCAAAGGATTGGTGGAGCGGGAACTCAAAACCAAGGAAATGCCCTATTTTGCCATTGTGATACTATTGCTCACCGGTTTTAACGGCATCATACTGACCGGCGATTTCTTCAACCTGTACGTATTCCTGGAAATCAGCTCCCTATCACTGTACGGCCTCATCGCCGTAGGGGAGAGGAAGTCCCCGGTAGCAGCGTTCCGCTACTTGATCATGGGTACTGTCGGCGGTTCCTTTTACCTGTTGGGCGTCGGGTTCATTTATATGACCACTGGTTCGCTCAATATGGCCGATGTGAAGAATATCCTCCCTGCAGTGGCCGACCAACCGACGATGATCGTGGCTCTGGCCTTCATCGTTGTCGGTATGGGTATCAAAATGGCGCTGTTTCCCTTGCACGGCTGGATGCCTGATTCATACACCTACGCCCCATCCGCCTCATCGGCGTTGATCGCGCCCATCGGAGCCAAGATCGCTGTGTACGTGATGCTGCGGGTGTTGTTCGATGTATTCGGAGTCGATTATGTCAGCAAGACGCTGCCCATCACCGGCGTCATCGGTTGGTTGGGCGCCATCGCTATCCTGTACGGCTCCATCATGGCCATCGCGCAGCGGGAGATGAAGCGGATGCTGGCTTACAGTTCCGTGGCCCAGATCGGTTACATCGGTCTCGGCATCGGCCTCGCCAATGTGTGGGGTTTTATCGGCGCCGTGCTGCACGTTATGAACCATGCCTTCATGAAAGGCCTCTTGTTTTTGATAGCCGGAAATTTCAGGACCAAATTAGGTCATTCAGATATATTCAAGTTCGACCATCGCATGAGAAAACAAATGCCCTGGACCACAGCCGCGTTTACCGTTGGCGCCCTGTCCATGGTGGGCGTACCACCCACAGTCGGGTTCTTCAGTAAATGGTATCTGGCGTTGGGCACCATCAAAGCGACCAATTGGGTCTTTTTGGCGGCCTTGCTTGTCAGTAGCTTGTTGAATGCGGTCTATTTCTTCCGCATCATCGAAAAAATCTATCTCAAGCCCATCAAAGAGAACTCCGAAGCTGACGATTCCAACGTCGCGCGCAACGATGTTCGCGCGTCGATGTTGATACCCACATTGATCATGGCGGCGGCATTGTTGTTGCTGGGCTTGCTGAACGTATTTGTGGTCAAGGGAATCATCATGAAGATGATCCCCGCAGGTATGCTGTAATTGGGGTAACATAAAATGAATGCACAGGATATATATTCCTCGTTTGTCCCGCTCTATGCCGTATTGGTTTCATTGCTGGCCGTACCCTTCATTTTGCTGAGCTCAAAAAAACCGAATCTGCGGGAGTTCTGGACGGTTTTGGCCGGAGTGATCAAGTTTGGATTGGTCCTCTCGCTCTTACCCAACGCTCTCCTGGAAAAAACGGCTGAGATCAGCCTTCTGGAATTGGCGCCCGGCATCGAGTTGGCGCTCAAGGCAGATCCGTTCGGGGTGTTTTTCGCCCTCATCGCATCGGGCCTCTGGATTTTCACTTCTTTTTATTCCATGGGATACATGAGAGGGGAGAATTCCCACAAACAAACCCGCTATTTCGCCAGTTTCGCCGTTTGTTTGTCCGCCACCATCGGCATCGCGTTTTCCGCCAATATATTGACGTTTATCGTATTCTACGAAATATTGACCATTGCCACCTACCCGTTGGTGATTCACAACGAGAACGAAGAAGCCATCCGGGCGGGCCGCAAGTATTTAGTCTATACCTTGACCGCCGGTTTGTTCTTGATCGCGGCTGCCACCATGACCTACCAGATCCTCGGCACCCTGGATTTCCGGGCCGGCGGTATGTTTACCGGAGTGGCTCTGGCGCCCGGCACTGCCAGGATCTTGTTCCTCTTGTTCCTGGGCGGTGTCGGCGTGAAGGCTTCGATCATGCCTCTCCATTCCTGGTTGCCTTCGGCCATGGCCGCGCCCACCCCGGTGAGCGCGTTGCTTCACGCGGTGGCGGTTGTCAAGTCCGGTGTTTTCGGTGTGTTGAGAGTCGTGGGATTCGTGTTTGGACCGGTCTTGATGAAACAGTTCGGCCTCAACAACATCTTGATCACACTGGCCGGATTCACCATTATCGTGGCATCGCTCCTGGCGCTGAAGCAGGATAACCTCAAACGGCGGTTGGCCTACTCGACAGTTGGGCATCTGTCCTATATCGTTCTGGGCGCCGGAATGTTGTCGTCCGCCGCGTTGACCGGCGCGATGTTGCACATCGCCTTCCACGCCACCATGAAGATCACCATGTTCTTCGTGGCCGGAGCCATCGCCGTGAACCTTCACAAAAAAGAGATCAGCCAGTTGAACGGCATCGGCAAGGTGATGCCCTGGACAATGGGAGCGTTCGCCGTCAGCGCCATCGGCCTGTCGGGATTGCCGCCCATCAATGGCTTCGTCAGCAAATGGTATCTGGGCATGGGGTCGCTTCAGGCGGAGAATTTGATTCCCCTGGGAATCCTGGTGCTCTCCGGTTTGTTGAACGCCGCTTACTTCTTCCCCATTGTGCATCGCGCCTTCTTCCGTGAACCGGATGACCCCGATAAATTGCTGAAACACAAAGAGGCTTCGCCGTTTATGGTGGTCCCTCTGGTTATAACCGCGATACTTTCGGTGTTGCTGGGTTTTTACCCCGATCTATTCTTCAAGTTTTACCAAATCGCTGCCGGCGTCACAGCCAGTATCGTAGGAGGAGCAGGCTTATGAAAAAACATTGGTGGATTCTGATGGGATTGTTAACCGTCGCCTCCCTGGCGGTGGAGCTGACCATGCATCATGACCCGGCTCACAGTCACTGGTGGAGCTATATCCCCGGCTTCTACATCGCCTTCGGCTTTATTGGTTGCGCGGTGATTATCATATTTGCCAAAAAAATCGTCAATTTACTCGTAGATAAAGAAGAGGATTATTATGATTCCATCTGATATCATTTTATTCCCACCGGTTTTCATTATGTTGGCCGGTGCGCTGGTGATTGCGCTCGCTCCCAGGAAGCTCCGTTCGTCGGCCTTCCTGTTGTTCACCTTCCTCACCCTGGGCTACATCTGGCTCCTGCCTGAAGGAAGCGTCGTCACCGCCAGAGTTATGGATTATACCCTCACAATATTGAAAATAGATGCTCTGAGCCGGATCTTCGGCATCATCTTCTCCTTCATCGTCTTTGCCGGAGGGATCTACGCCTTCCATATCAAAGACACAGGACAGCAGTGCGCTGCCATGTTGTACGCAGGCGGCGCCATCGGCGTCACGTTTGCCGGCGACTTTTTCACCCTGTTCATCTTCTGGGAGATGATGGCGTTTACCTCGTTGTACCTGATCTGGGCCCGGCGCAGCAAAGAATCGCAGCACGCGGGCTTCCGCTACCTGATCTACCACGCCTTCGGCGGCGGTATGCTTTTCGCCGGCGTTCTGATGCGTTTGGCCGAAACCGGTAGTATCGAGATCGTTCGTTTGACTCCCGATGGATCCCTCGCATCCTGGTTGATCCTGTTGGGCGTCGCCATCAACGCCGCCATTCCGCCCCTGCACGCCTGGCTCTCTGATGCCTATCCCAAAGCCACGGTCACCGGCGCCGTCTTTTTGAGCGCCTTCACCACCAAATCCGCGGTGTATGTCCTGATCCGTGTCTTCCCCGGCTGGGACATTTTGTTGATCCTGGGCGTCATCATGACCCTCTACGGAGTTGTGTTCGCTGTGTTGGCCAACGACATCCGCGGCATCCTGGCCTACCATATCATCAGTCAGGTGGGCTACATGGTGGCCGGCGTCGGTATCGGCACCGAGATGGCTCTCAACGGCTCCGCGGCCCACGCCTTCAGTCACATCCTATACAAGGCTCTATTATTCATGGGGGCAGGCGTTGTCCTGCAAACCACAGGCAAAAGCAAACTCACCCAATTGGGCGGACTGGCCAAAGCCATGCCCATCACCATGGGACTCTACATGGTCGCCGCATTCTCCATCTCCGGCTTCCCACTGTTCAACGGCTTTATCAGTAAATCCATGGTAGTTTCCGCCGCCGGAGCGGCACACCACGAATGGGCCTACCTCTTGCTCACACTAGCCGCAGTCGGTACATTCCTCAGCGTCGGCATCAAACTCCCGTACTTCACCTGGTTCGCCAAAGAGAAACCCGCGGACCTCAATCCCACCAAGCCCCCCAGGAACATGCACATCGGTATGGCGATCGTCGCCTTCTTCTGCTTCCTCCACGGCGTGATGCCCAACCTCCTATACAAACTTCTGCCCTACCAGCCCATAAACTTCCATCCCTACACCATGCCTCACCTGGTAGAGACCGTGCAAATCCTGATCTTCACCTTCATCGGATTCTGGGTGCTGCGCAAAGTTTTAGCTCCGCACGAAGGCATCTCGTTGGATTTCGATTGGTTCTACCGCCGTCCGAAAAAGTATTTCCGGCAGTTATTCGTGGACGCGCCGTCTTATATGTTCGACAACGCGCAAAAGTGGGTGGAAACAGTCAGCGCTGATGTAACTAAAATCGGGAGCAATCCCTTCATGCTGTTTTCAAAAGCCAACACCCGCGACCGCGACTACACACCCGATTACTACCGCCCCACCGGGCAGATCCTGCTCCTGGCGGTATTCGCGTTATTCGTGTTTGTCACCATTTGGGGCCTGTTCTTCTAACCGCAGGCCCCCGGTTAGACGTTACTTCACTCCGGCGGATTACAACGTTTGCAAGGTTGAAGACCGAGATTTCGGGCTTCGGATAACGTGATCTTTATCTTACTCTTGCGCAATGAGGGACAGAGCTTTTGATGGTATTTCCGGCCTGCCTTGGTGCGGTAGACAATAGTCGTGTCCGCCGCTCTACTGAGCGGCGTCAACTCTCGATAATTCCCCGCCAACGTCAACTGACTTACGATATCCAACCGGAAGATCCCTTCGGGCTTTCGGATTCCCATGGGATTCTGCTTGAAGTTATTCTGCGCCAGCCAGCGGGTAATTTGTTTTTGGGCGTTTGGCTTCGCGCAAATCAACGCAAGATTGAACGGCTCTCCGGGCTCGATCCCTTTCACGCCGATAGAGACGCTCCAACGGCGGTCCAGCGACGATATCTGCGGTTCTTGCGGCCAGATGATCTCTCCCTTCTCCACCGCCACATACACCGCATGATCCTTCGGGATATTCTTCAATGTCCCCATCACCAACAACGGCGATGAAACGCTGCCGCTCTCCGCAGGCATCGTAATCTCACCAACGGCGTCAGGAGCTTTGCCTCCCCGGAACGCCACATCGATAATAGCTGCCACCACCACACTCAACGATGTGATGATCGCGATAATGATCGAGGTATTCCTTCCCTTCCCGCTCATTCACTCCCCCCCGAGTAAAGCTTCTATCCATCAAAAA
>JAHELQ010000068.1:14081-15429 GCA_024644125.1 Candidatus Aminicenantota bacterium
CTATTTTTTCTTCCCATCGAGATCCAGCCGGGCCCGCAGCATATCCGCCATAATCTGCCCCGCGGCGTGAGACAGGTCTCCCTTCAAATCGATCATCACTCCCGCCGCATCCGCGGCTTCTAACACCATCCGCCGCGCGGCGAATTCCCGTCGCAGATCCTGCTCATCCAATTTGTATTTTTTACACTGCTCATACCAAAAGGCAATATCCCCATCGTCGAATCTAAGATGCGGATTAACAGCGGTTTTCTCCGTCAGCAAAAATTCATCCGCCAGAGCCTGAACGTCCGCCCTCCCTAAAACCTTCTTGCCATCTGCCATAGCCATCTTAGTCACCCATTTCTTAACAATCTCAGAACCAAAGCGGATCGTTTTCCCCTTCACCGTGATATCATTCACATCAAACACCGGCGCGGAAACCATAAACCAAACCAACCCGATAGCCAAAAACGACACCACACAAATCCTTACGACAATCTTTTTCATCGCAAGCCTCCTTGCTATATCTTTCTCTTCAACAATCTCTTTTTAAGTAAATCGATATTGTTCCTCTCTTCCCCAGGGAAGCCTTCGATCGTATCCAACATCCCGCAAAACTCCATCAATTTCCCCTCGATACTTTCGGCGATAATCTCTGGATCCGCCAGATCATTCAAATACAATATCGCGATATTATCAAAAACAGCAATCAAATGATTCAAATCATCCACTAATCGTTGCTTATCCTCGACGACCGCCCCTTCGCACGCCCCCTTCAACCGCGAAAAAGCCTGCAAAAAACCAGGCTCCCGCGTCGCATTCACCAACTCGATCGCCACTTTCCGCGTCTCGACCGTATGCTGGCTACAGACCTGATACATCCCGAACACAATCGCGATAATCACACTCAACTTCGTACTAAAAGTGATCACCTGATCCACCCGCCCCCACATCTTCAACATCCTCTTCCTCGCGTCAATCCCCATAATTAGGCCTCTCATCCACTAAAAAATCCCAAAATAAATCATCCCCATCCCCGAAATATAATTCCTTCTGCAAACATACATCCTAAGCTTCCTTCGACGAAGACCCCATCGCAGAAGCCCCGAATCTTTCTCCCTCTATTCGTCGTTCACATTGTTGTCCCGTGACTGGTCCGGATTGCCTCTTACATATTTCTCCCCATCCCTCTCATAAATCCCGAAGTCCGGATGTTTCCCCTTTTCAACCTCCTCGACCAATTCTTCCCTCGGGATCTCCGAGCTTCTACCCTTTATCCGGTAGCTCTCGTTCCGTTGATTCTCCCCATCCCGATTACCTTTAATATTCTTCGCCATCTTAACCTCTCTTATATAATAATGCAATCGAA
>JAHELQ010000520.1 GCA_024644125.1 Candidatus Aminicenantota bacterium
TCCACCGGCAGTATCTCCTCTTTTGATGGGATGACTTCGATGGGAAGGATGACGTCTTCTTCGGGTTCCGGCATGAGTACATCCGATAGGACTGAGGATTCTTTTTTAAGGTCGAGGTTTTCCAGGAACAATTCAACCGAATCCTCATTTTTGTCTTTTGGTCTTTTTATCCTTTCGGGGAATTTCATTTTCGCTTTTAAAAAAGCATCCGGGATCGTTTTCCATTTAGCCCGGTAGTACATTTCGCTATAAGTGCCTTTGGTATTGATCAGCCCTGCGGTGGGTTCCTGCCCTGTTTCATTGTAGAGGCGGATCAATTCTTTCAGCAAATCGTCATCTTCCACCAAATCTTTATTTACCTCAATCTCCCCGCTGTCGCCCGAATCCAGTTTCGCAAGCGACAATGCCTGATCCCAGGTGCCGACGTAGTATTTGACGGTACTTAAGGGGATACTGGAATTCATCATGAAATCCTGCTTGGATAACTGCTTAACTCCAAGCTTTTCCGCCACCCTTTTGATTTCTTTAACTATTTCCTCTTTTGTGTACATCTTCCACTCCGGCTTATATTTAAGGAACCTGTTGCTTAATATTCATTCCACACATTCTATTTTTTTATAAAATGATTTAAGCTAATTGTCAAGATCATTTCCTAAAAAAATAAAGCCCAATAAGCCCCGGCTTACGTTCTGCCCAGATAATTGCATACAGCTTCGAGTATCGCTTCTCTCGTCACATTCCTATGCGAGCAATGCCAGCAAACCTCTCCGTTCCCGTCGAAAAGGATTGCCTGTGGGGATTCGTGAGGGATTCCTGTCTGGCGCGACAATTCGTCTGAACGGTCGCGATTGTCCACCACATCCACCAATTCGAATTCCAGCGGCTCAGAATATTCAGCGAGGTATTTTTGCAAAAATCTGTCCACTTCGCCTTTGGCTCTGGCGCTGATCGGGCAGCGGTAGGAATGTTTTAAAATGAGCTTCATCCTAAATGTTATATCCCATTCTTCTTTTTTTGTCAAAGCCGGGCTAAGGAAATATAAAAAACCAAATCCAATCGCCTTGAAATTTACAATTTGTATGCCTATAATACATAATATGTGTTTTGAGAAATTTAACATGATGGGAGGAAGATCAGTAACATGAAACAGTCAACGTCTACAAAAAGCCGTCGGGATTTTATAAAGAAAAGTGTGGTAGGATTGGCCGGCGCCTCTGTGCTGCCGTCGATTTTATCCAGTCAGGACGCCCCTGCTGCCGAGGTCAAAAAAACCGGCAAGCAAAAGTTCATTTACCGGACATTGGGGAACACCGGTATCAAGGTCCCTATCGTCTCCATGGGTGTCATGAACGCCGATAATCCGAACCTGGTCAAAGCCGCTCTAGAATCCGGGATCGTTCATCTTGACACAGCCTGGTATTACCAGAGGGGCCGCAACGAGGAAATGGTTGGCTCAATGGTCAAAGGACGTCCGCGGGATTCGTTTGTGGTGGCCACCAAAGTGGTGGGCGATCCAATGGACCGCGAAACCGGTCTATTCACCGAGCAAACGAGCCCCGAGGCATTTCTCGAAAAATTCGAGACCAGTCTCAAACGTTTGCAATTGGAGTATGTGGATATCCTCTATCTACATAATGTGGTGCGGCGGGAAGCCGCCCTGTTCAAACCGTTGCTGGACGTGATGCTAAAACTGAAAAAGCAGGGGAAAACGCGTTTCATCGGAGTCTCGACTCACCGGAATGAGCCGGAGGTCATTCAGGCCGCCATCGACAGCAAGGCATACGATGTGGTGCTGACCGCCTACAATTTCAAGCAACCGCACAGGGACCAGGTCAAGGCGGCGATCGCAAAGGCCGCGGCCGCAGGTCTGGGAATCGTCGCCATGAAAACCCAGGCCGGAGTTTATTGGGACAAAGAGCGGCAATATCCCATCAACATGAAGGCCGCCCTCAAATGGGCGTTGTTGGACGAGAATGTCCACACCGCGATTCCGGGTTTCACCACCTTCGACCAGATGAATCTAGATCTCACAGTCATGGAAGACCTGACTCTAACGGCGAAAGAAATCGAGGATCTGAAAATGGGAGAAAAGCTGGGCATGACTGGTCTCTATTGCCAGCAATGCGAGCGTTGCCTTCCCCAATGCCCCAAAGGATTGGAGATCCCCACATTGATGAGAAGTTACATGTACGCCTATGGCTACCGCAATATGACCGCCGCCCGCCAGGCGATCGAATCTCTGGATTTGAAATCCATCCCCTGCTCCGATTGCACGTTATGTACTGTTACCTGCGCCCAGGGATTCGCGGTTCGCGACAAAATTTACGATATCGCCCGCATCAAGGATGTGCCGGAGGAGTTCCTGGTCTAATTTTGCGAACGATAGATTGAATGAACGCCGCTACGCAAAGCGGCGATTAAATGGTATAATACTACACTTAGTAAAAGGAGTTACATAATGAACAAGACATTGACAATCGTGATGATGATTCTGATAACAACGGTGTTTCTTTATTGCGAAGCGCCGGGAATGGGAGAATATTTCCCTGACATGGACGGCTGGAGTAAAAAGGGAGTTCCCGAGTTTTACAATCCCGATAACCTATACGAATATATCGACGGCGCGGCTGAAGTGTTCCTGAGCTACGATTTCAGGAATCTCGCCTCCCTCTCGTATGAGAATGACGCCAAACACACCCTGACCATCGATATTTACCAGCATGGCAACGGCAACAATGGCTACGGGATCTACAGCCAGGAAATGCCCGTCAAAGGGAACTTTCTTCCCATCGGCGCCCAGGGCTACTATGAGCAAGGGGTTCTGAATTTTTTCAAAGGCCAATATTATGTGAAAATCAGCAGCTTCGATCTCGGCGACAAAGACGAGACGATCCTCACTACGTTCGCCAAAGCCATCGAACAAAAAATCGAGGGTAAAACCAGCTTTCCCAACGCGCTGCAAAGTTTCCCCGAAAAGGACAAAATCGAAGGCTCCCGCAAGTACATCTCCTCCAATTTTCTGGGCCACAGCTTTTTGCATTCGGCGTTCGTCGGCGACTATCAAGTAGGCGACAAGAAACTCCAGCTCTTTGTCATCGAAGCCGTCAATCAGGAGGCGGCGATAGGCATTGTGTCCGCCTATCGCGAATTCGCCGGGAAGAAGGGGATGGAAATCACGGACAAAGACGGTATTGTCCGCTTCACCGATCCCTATTACCGTTCTTCCGGCCCCATGAATATTAAGCAGAAAGGTAATTTCGCCTGGGGAATGTTTTGCCCCGATGAGGCGATCGCCGCTTCTTTCATCAAAGAGGTGGAGGTCAACCTGCAAAAAATGAAATTGATCGATTGACATCCCAAAACAATGAATAAACCGAAGGTGGGCTAGCTAGTCCGCCTTCTTGTTTCCGCCGGGCTAGCGAGCTCCCAAAGGGGGACAAAACGAAACATGTTGCTGGCTTTTTTATTTTGGCAATGGTATCATATTGGATTATGTCGCCGATACCCATTCACGCCGGACAACCGCTTGAACCATTTTTTGGAAGCCGACCGCCGGTACTCCGCAGTCGCATCCTCCGATGGCCCGTTGCAGGCGATTTTCCGTTCGCTGGCAACAGACGGCGTTGGGTTTCCGGCGGAGCGACGGCTCCTGGAGATTTCTCTTATCGAGGAGTTCATCCATCATGATAACTAAATTCCCAATTCTTCCGGTATTGATCATTTGTTTCCTCGCCAACGCTGCCTGCGGCCCATCGAGTAACAGCTTCGTATCGAAGGCTTCGATGAATATCTCGCCAACCGCCCGCCCGCAGACCGGCATCGTCCTGTTGGGGACAGGCACCCCCAACGCCGACCCCGGACGCATGGGGCCATCGCTGGCCATTATCGTGGACAACAAAGCCTATGTGGTGGATTGCGGCACGGGCGTTGTACGCAGAGCCTCATCCGCGTTTCAAAAAGGAATTCCCTCCCTGGAACCCAGCCGCCTCGACACTCTATTCATTACCCACCTCCATTCGGACCACACCATCGGTTTTCCCGATATATATCTCACTCCAGGCGTTTTGG
>JAHELQ010000521.1 GCA_024644125.1 Candidatus Aminicenantota bacterium
GTTGAGGGGATGATGGTCCCAGAGACCGATACCTTTGAGTTTCGCCTTTATGACTTCAGGAATCAATTCAGGGTCCTTCATCTGGGCAAACGTCGGCAAAACGATCTCCCTCTCCCTGAACCTCTTGACGGTTTTTTCCAAAACTTCCTTGTTTATCACACGATCGATGATGGGAATCATGGTCACTCCTAAAGGTAGATAATCTGAAAGAAACACAAAAAAAGATTATACGCTATTCCTATCCGGCGGTAAAGAAAAAGAATGAAAAAATCCCACCACTGTTCGGCGGCAAACCTTGTTCGATTCCGAAACCGCCGCCGAAAAATTGTCGGTAGGATTGATTTTTATTTTCCGGTGATATATCATATACCAGGACGAGTGCGAGGATCTGCCTATTCCCGTTGACAAGGAGTATAACATGTTTGACGCACACATTTATAAAGAAAGAAGATACAAACTGAAGCGGCGGATGCAGTCGGGTCTGCTTTTGTTTCTGGGAAACGACGAAAGCCCGATGAATTACCCGGACAACACCTATCATTTCCGTCAGGACAGTACGTTTTTATATTATTTCGGCCTGAATTTCCCGGGTCTGGCAGCCGTCATCGATTTAGATGAAGACCGCGAGATTGTATTCGGCAACGACCTGACAGTGGATGAAATTGTCTGGATGGGAACCCAACCCACCTTAAAAGAACGGGCGTCTAGATCCGCAATAACCGAAACCTATCCATTGGTCGAATTGCGAAGCATGATCGAGAAGGCGACCGCCCGGGGCCGCTCCATCCTATTTCTCCCCCCATACCGCCACCAAAACGTGCTCCGGCTGCACTGGCTGTTGGATATCGCTCCAGGAGATATCGCTTCCGAAGCGTCCATCGATTTCATCCGGGCGGTGGTGGACCAACGGAATGTCAAGGGGCCGGAAGAGATCGTAGAGATCGAAAGCGCGGTAAATATCACTGTGGACATGCATATGGCGGCAATGAGAATGATCAAACCCGGCATCACCGAAGCGCAGGTAGCGGCGTCGGTGACAGAGGTGGCGCTGGCAGCCGGCGGCAATGTCTCGTTTCCGGTGATCGCGACAATCAACGGGCAGACGCTGCACAACCACTTCCACGGCAATACACTGAAGCCGGGCGATCTCTTCCTTCTGGACGCCGGAGCCGAGACTCCGATGGGATATGCCGGCGACATGTCCAGTACTGTCCCTGTGAACAATTCCTTTACTGAACGGCAAAAGGAGATCTATACCATCGCCTACAGCGCCCATACCGAAGCGGTCAAACTGCTGAAACCCGGGCGGAAATTTAGAGAGATCCATCTGGCGGCATGCCGGGTCATCGCTCAAGGGATGAAAGACCTGGGATTCATGACAGGAGATGTGGACGAAGCGGTGTCGGCCGGCGCTCATGCGCTGTTTTTCCCCTGCGGGCTCGGACACATGATGGGCCTGGATGTTCATGATATGGAGGACCTGGGAGAAGTCTATGTCGGTTATGATGGTCAACCCAAGAGTACCCAGTTCGGGCTGAAATCATTACGGCTGGCGCGGGAACTCGAACCGGGCTTCGTACTCACCATCGAGCCTGGAATCTATTTCATCCCGGAATTGATCGATTTATGGAAACGGGAGAAACGCTTTACGCAGTTCATCAATTATGATAAAGTGGAAACCTATAAAAATTTTGGTGGCATCAGGAACGAAGAGGACTTCGTGATAACCGCGGACGGTTACCGGCTACTGGGAAAACCCCTTCCCAAAAGTATCCAGGAAGTGGAGGCGGCAAAAACAAGGCCTCTTTTGCACCACCCGGAGGAAGAATGATGAAGCGTCATCTCGCGTTATTAATCGTATTGTTCGCCGTTCTATTCGTACCCGCGGCGTCGGCCGGACAGGGGCAGGCGATTTCGGACGATCCCACAATCCTGACATTGGACAGAATTTACAATTCCCAGGATTTTACCCCGGAACGTTTCGGACCCGCCCGCTGGCACGAACGATTCACCGGCTACACAACGCTGGAACCGGCAAAAAACGTAGAAAGCGGCCGAGACATCGTTCTCTACTTTCCCAATTCCGGGAAACGTAAAGTCCTTGTGGATGCGCGTCTTCTCGTACCTGAAGGCAGGGAGGAAGCACTCGATATCGAAGATTACTTCTGGTCTCCAGATGGGAAGCGACTGATGATCTTCACCAATTCCCAACGGGTATGGCGCCAAAACACCAGGGGGGATTACTGGATTCTCGATCTAGCCAGGAAAAAACTCTGGCAATTGGGAGGAGACGCTCCCCAATCTTCCCTCATGTTCACGAAATTCTCTCCCGACAGCCGGAAGGCGGCCTTTGTAAGCGAACGCAATATTTATGTTCAAAACCTGGAGGACCGGGCCATCACCCAATTAACTTCCGACGGCTCCGACACCATCATCAATGGCACCTCCGATTGGGTCCACGAAGAGGAATTCTTTCTGAGGGATTGCTTCCTCTGGAGCCCGGATAGTCAATGGATCGCCTATTGGCAATTCGATACCGAAGGGGTCCGTGATTTTTTTATGATCAACAACACCGACGAACTCTACTCCCAACCCATTCCCATCCAATACCCCAAAGCCGGCCAGACCAACTCCGCCTCCAAAATTGGCGCGGTCAACGCCAAAGGCGGCGCCACCACCTGGTTCACCCCCGAGGGGGATCCTCGCGCCCATTACATCCCCCGCATGGATTGGGCGGCAAACTCCGGGCAGATTATCATCCAGAGAATGAACCGCAGCCAGAACACGAACACCATCATGTTGGGCGACATCGGCTCGGGGACATTGACAACCATCATGACGGAATCCGACAGCGCCTGGCTCGATATCAACGACACATTGCTCTGGGTAAAAAACGGGCAATATTTCACCTGGTTGAGCGAACGGAACGGATGGCGGCATCTTTATTTGGTGAGCCGCGACGGAAAAACAATCATGCCCGTCACCGAAGGTGAATTCGACATAATCCAGGTCATCAAGATCGATCCGCAAAGTGGTGTGGTCTATTTCAACGCCTCGCCGGACAACGCCACCCAGAGCTACCTCTTCACGGCAAATCTCTTCGGCGACGGCGACATCCAGCGCATCACCCCCGCCGATCAGCCGGGCACCCACAGCTACACCATATCCAGCGATTCCCGCTGGGCGTTCCACACCTACTCCACCTTCGACACTCCCCAAATCACCGACCTCATCCGGTTAAAAGGACACAAACGGGTCAAGATGTTGGCGGCCAATACAGATTTGAAAGAAAAAGTGCAGGCCCTCGCCAAGCAGCCGGTGGAATTTTTCCGCGTCGCGGTTTCTGCAGGCGTGGAGCTGGACGCCTGGTGTATCAAGCCCCCGGCATTCGACCCCCAGAAGAAATATCCCTTGTTGGTCTATGTATATGGCGAACCCTGGTCGTTGACTGTCAGGGACCGTTGGATCGGCAACTCATATCTGTGGCATCTTTTTCTCGCCCAGCAAGGCTATGTGGTCGTCAGCGTGGATAACAGAGGGACCCCTTCCCCCCGGGGCAGGGAATTTAGAAAATGTATTTACGGCAAAGTAGGCATCCTGAATTCCAAAGACCAGGCCGAAGCGGTTCAGGAGGTGTTGAACCGGAGATCCTATCTGGACCCCCAACGGGTGGCGGTTTGGGGATGGAGCGCCGGCGGATCCATGACCTTGAACGCCATGTTCCGCTATCCTGATTTGTACAAGACTGGAATGGCCATCGCGCCGGTGACCGACCAAAAATACTACGATACAATCTACCAGGAACGGTACCAGGGTCACCCGGACGATAACCCCGAAGGTTACATCCAGGGCTCTCCCATCACCCATGCCGAGAACCTGAAGGGCAATCTCCTGGTGATACACGGCACCGGCGACGACAATGTCCACTACCAGAACACCGAAGCCCTCATCGACAAACTCGTGGAACACAACAAAACCTTCGACATGATGGCCTATCCAAACCGTTCCCACGGTATTTACGAAGGGCCGAACACTACCCTCCACCTATTCCGTCTTCTTTTCCGCTAT
>JAHELQ010000069.1 GCA_024644125.1 Candidatus Aminicenantota bacterium
TCCGGATTTCAAATTGCCGTTGAAGACTATGTCGCCAGACCATGTGCCGGGCGAATCTCTGGATGAAAAAATAAACAATTTCGTGAACCGGCAATCCTCTCAGCGATTCGACATATCGTCGGAACCACTCATTTGTTTGTCCATCCTTTTGATTTCTCCGGTTGACTTTGTGTTGGTGGCCAATGTCCATCACATTGTTCTGGACGGATGGTCGAAGGGAGTGATGCTAAATGAAATGATGGCGTTATACCACGCGCTGGAGCGTGGAGAGCGGCCGCAGTTGCCGGAACTTCACGCCCAGTACGGAGACTACGTCAACTGGCAACAGGAATGGCTGCAAGGAGCGGAGTACCGTGAACAGTTTGAATTCTGGAAACAACAATTGGAGGGAGCTCTTCCGGTATTGGAATTGCCGGGAGACAAAGCTCGTCCCGCTATCCCCAGCGGCAGAGGATCTCTGGTACCATTCCATTTCGATCGTGACACTCTGGTCCAGATGAACAACCTGGCGAGGAGATCCAATGCGACGTTGTTCATGCTTATTTTATCCGCTTTTAACATTCTATTGTACCGTTATACCGATGAGACGGATATTCTCGTCGGGACACCGGTGGCGGGAAGAAATCGACCGGAGTGGGAAGCCCTCATCGGATTGTTTGTAAATACCGTTGTGATCCGCAATGATCTCGCCGGTGATACGGCGTTCGCGCAGCTTTTGGAAAAAGTGAAGCACGCTTCGTTGGCGGCCTTTTCCCACCAGGATTTCCCTTTTGAAAAATTAGTGGAAGAGCTCAATCCCCGCCGCAGCGTGAACATCACTCCGTTGTTCCAGGTGATGTTACAATTGCAAAACGCGCCGATGCCTCCTGCTGAAATATCCGGTGTGACCATCACTCCGGTTCAGGTGGACACTGGTTTCGCCCAGGTGGATCTTTCACTGACCATGTGGGAAGAGGGAGATCTCAAGGGTACGTTCGAATATAGCGCCGACCTTTTTTGTCCCGAGACAATCGGGCGGATGGCGGGTCACTTCAAGGAATTGATCTTCGGCATCCTTGAGAATCCCGGAGAAAAAATCGGACTTCTGCCGATGGTGACCGATGCGGAGCGGGAACAATTATTGGTGGCGTTCAACCAAACGCAGCGGGAATTCCCCGATAACGTCTGCATTCATGAGTTATTCGCCGGTTGCGCCGGACGATATGGCGACAATGTCGCTATCATGACTTCCGTAAGAGAGATGACCTACCGTGAGCTGCATAGACAATCAAACCGGTTGGCCCGTTTGTTGGGAGAACATGATATCCAACCGGAAACATTGGCGGGTATCTGCCTGGAAGATCCTCTGCTGTTAGTGGTAGGCATTATGGCGATATTGAAGGCCGGCGGGGCGTATATCCCTCTGGATCGACAATATCCGGGGGACAGGCTCCGATTGATGTTACGCGATTCCGGCGCCGCCGTACTGATAACAGACAGCGGAGGCGCTTCGAAATTCGATAATTTTTCGGGGCATATTCTTTGCCTCGATGACGAAGGCCGCGATTTTTCAGTGTTTGGCATGGATGAGCCGGATCTTTGGGCAACGCCCGAGGATGTGGCCTGCGTGATTTATACATCGGGATCCACGGGAATACCCAAAGGAATCCTTCTCGAGCACCGCGGCATCGTCAATTTGATCGAGTCCTTCCGGCTCTCGTATTCTCCTGGGCCGAACGACCGGATTTTGCCCTTGACATCGATCGCTTCGGCAAGTTTCGTCGGGGAATTGCTACCGATTCTCTGTACCGGAGGCGCGGTGGTATTGGCGGAGAAGATTCACTATCTTGATCTTCAACGGTTGAAATCCCTGGTGATGGAAAACCGCATTACTATTTTTAGCACTGTGCCGTCGATGATCGCCCGCCTCAACAGCGACGACTGGGATACTGGAACGCTCCGTTTTCTTCTGAGTGGGGGAGAGGCCCTCGTGCCCGGAGATATCGACCGGCTTTCCGGTAGCCTGTCTATTGTCAATGGGTATGGATTGACCGAGACGACCATTTGTTCGACGTTTGAAATACTGGATCCCGCAGTTGTCGATTCTTCCGGTGTGACGGTGGGGAGGCCGGTCGTCAATACGGTGGTATACGTTCTGGATAAGAATTTGCAACCGCAACCGCCGGGAGTGGCAGGTGAAATCTATATCGGCGGCGCCGGTGTATCGCGGGGGTATCTGAATGATCCGGAAGCCACCCATGAACGATTTGTGCAGAATCCGTTCAAAAAGCCTGGAAGCCCGTGTCGTACGAAATTATTTAAATCCGGCGACCGGGGGATCATGCTACCGGATGGGCGGTTGAAATTTTTAGGCCGATTGGATTCGCAAGTGCAAATCCACGGCTTCAGGATAGAATTGGGTGAGATCGAAGGATGCCTGGGATCCCACCCGGATGTGGAGGACCAGGTGGTTATCGCCAGGGATTTCGGCGATGGAGACGAGCGGCTGGTAGCCTATATAAAGCTTAAAGACACTGGCGCTACCCCTGCCGGCGATTACCGGGACTGGTTGACGCAACGATTACCTGAACATATGGTACCGGGTATTTTTGAATTTATAGAGAACATTCCCTTGACTGTCAACGGAAAGGTGAATGTGGCGGCGCTTCCTGTTCCCCGTCTGGAACGGCCAGGATTGCAACAGGAATATATCGCGCCGCAAACCGGCAGGGAAGCGGGCATCGCCGGCATCTGGCGGGAGTTTTTAAAATTGGACCGGGTGGGAATAGACGACAATTTCTTCGACCTGGGAGGCCACTCTCTCATGCTGGCCCAGGTCCATGACCGGTTGAACAAGATGTTCCCCCGTGGGATCACTATCATCGATCTGTTCCGTTTTCCCACAATCCGGTCGCTGGCTCAGTTTATCGGCGACGATGCGCAACCGCAATTATCCCTCGATCAATTGTACAGCCGCGCGGATAAACGGCGGAATTTTTTATCGCGGCAAACTAAAAACAGGAGGAGGCAGTAATGAGGCAACAACAAGAGTCTATTATTGAAAATCAAGAAACTATCGCGGTCATCGGCATGGCCGGGAGATTCCCCGGCGCCCGGAATATCGACCAATTCTGGAACAATCTTGTGGAGGCGAAAGAGTCCATCACATTCTACACGGATGAAGAATTGACGGCGGCGGGTATTTCTCCCGAAGTTCTTAAAAACCCCGATTATATCAAAGCGAAGGGAGAGGTTGATGATGTCGATTTGTTTGACGCGAGTTTTTTCGATATAAATCCCAGGGAAGCGGAGGTAACGGATCCTCAACATCGAATGCTTCTGGAATGCGCCTGGGAAGCCCTGGAGCACGCCGGTTACGACTCGTCTAAATTCGATGGACGCATCGGAATCTTCGCCGGGAAAAGCATGGATTATTATCTTCTGCTGAATGTGTATCCCCAAATAAAAAAAGAAATATCCTCCGGTTCGTTGCAAGCGGCCATCGGCAATGACAAAGACAGTCTCACTACCACCATTTCCTACCGCTTGAACCTAACCGGTCCCGCCATCTCCGTTCAGACCTCTTCCTCCACTTCTCTGGTATCGGTGTGCGTCGCCTGTCAAAGCCTCTTGATGTATCAATGCGATATCGCCCTGGCCGGAGGCGTCACCGCCGGTCCTCCGATCAAATCCGGTTATCTCTATCAAGAGGGGGGGATCTGGTCCAATGACGGCCATTGCCGCGCGTTCGACGCCAAATCCACTGGATTCGTTCCAGGGGCGGGAATGGGATTGGCTGTATTGAAACGGTTTGATGACGCGCTGGCGGACGGTGACCGTATCTGGGCTGTGATCAAAGGTTTCGCCGTCAACAATGACGGATCTGCCAAGGTGAGTTACACAGCCCCCAGCGTGGACGCGCAAGCCGAAGTCATCGCGGAGGCGCAGGCTGTGGCGGGAGTTCATCCGGAGACCATTCAATATATCGAGGCCCATGGCACCGGAACGAATCTTGGCGATCCAATAGAAATGGCGGCGCTGAACGAGGCGTTCAAGGCCGCCACCGACCGGTTGCATTATTGCGCCATTGGCTCAGTCAAAACGAATATCGGGCATCTAGACAATGCGGCGGGTATCGCCGGCTTGATCAAGACCGCGCTCGCACTCCATCATCGCGTGATTCCCGCATCATTGAATTTTTCCCAACCGAATCCAAAGATCAATTTTAGCGAAAGTCCTTTTTTCGTCAATACCAATCTACGGGAATGGACCACAGACGGAAGCCCCCGTAGGGCGGGCGTCACGTCGCTGGGTATGGGGGGCACCAACGCCCATGTCATTCTGGAGGAAGCCCCGGAGCAAACCTCCGGCCCCACGTCGCGCTCCACCCAACTATTGTTGCTCTCCGTAAAAACCGAGTCCGCCTTCCCTGAAAAGAATCGGCAAATGGAGGAGTTTCTGCTTCAAAACGAGGGGGTGAATCTTGCCGACGCGGCGTTCACATTGGCGGTGGGTCGAAGGGATTTTCGTTTCCGCAGATTCGCGGTGTGCAAGGATGCGACGGAAGCTGCCGAATCACTGGGTAATCTCACTCCCGGCAGGGTGTTTGACGGCAAAGCGCCCGATTCAACCGCCGCCGTGATTTTTATGTTTTCCGGTCAAGGGGCGCAATACGCCAATATGGCTCTTGACCTGTACCGGACTGAATCCCTTTTTAAAAAACATGTGGACCGCTGCGCGGAAATCTTGAAGCCAATCATGGGGTTGGATGTCCGTGATATCGTTTTTCCCAAAGAACATGAGATCGACGAGAGTTCGCGCAAGCTTCAGCAGACCTGGATCACCCAACCGGTTTTGTTTTTGATCGAATATTCGCTGGCCCTGACACTCATGGAATGGGGAATCAAGCCTGCCGGCATGATTGGCCATAGTATCGGCGAGTATGTGGCCGCGACAATCTCCGGCTGCTTTGAATTGGAAGACGCTCTAGCTGTTGTCGCGGCCCGAGGCAAACTCATGCACGCCCAGGAATCCGGCGCCATGCTGAGCGTACCGATGACGGAGGCTGCGGTTTTTGAACTATTGCCCGAGGAACTTTCGATCGCGGCTGTCAACAGCCCGAATCATTGCGTTGTATCCGGTCCCGAAGCCTCCATCGTACAGCTCGAGACTATCTTGAAAGAAAAAAACCTCTACCCTCGCCGCCTTCATACCTCCCACGCCTTTCATTCGGCCATGATGGAGCCGGTCCTCGATCAATTGGAAAGGGTGATCTCTAAAATCAAGATCGGCATACCGAACATCCCGTTCATCTCCTGTATCACCGGTCGATGGATCCAATCCGGCGAAGCGCGGGATCCGCGTTACTGGGCGCGCCAGGTGAGGGAGACCGTCCGGTTTTCCGACGGCATCGCCGCCATCACGAAAGACCCTTCTTTGCTGTTACTGGAAGTGGGCCCCGGAGACAGTCTCTGCGTTTTGGCCCGCCAGCACGCTGGAAACGCGGAGGGAGCGTCTCCGCGGATTTTTTCCAGTATCAAGCATGTGAAACAATCGGAGGGGGATGTCCTCTTTTTGCAAAAAACACTGGGCCATCTCTGGTTGGCTGGAGTTTCCATTGATTGGAACGCCTATTACAGCGGCGAGGCGCGCCTTCGTATCCCACTGCCGGCATATCCGTTCGAGAGAAAACGATATTGGCTGGAAGCCGCCCCTCTCGAACAAACAACCATCGCGACCATACATGATGAGGAGCAGTTAGAAGCGAGCGATGTGATTACCCGGCAGGGGCCGATTGAGGGCGCGCCATCGAAGCTCTCTGCCCAAAAAAGCTTCCAGCCGCGACCTGCCCTTGGCAATAAGTATTTAGCGTCGGAGAACGCGATCCAGTCGGGGATCGTTGAGATCTGGGAAGATATCCTGGGAATCAAACCTGTGGGAGTGGAAGATAATTTCTTCGACCTGGGAGGCCATTCTCTGCTGGCCACTCTGTTTTTATCCAAAATCCAGGATATTTTCCATGTCCGGTTGGAATTGGGTTCCATTTTTGAGAGCCCCACCATCAAGACCATCGCAGCGTTGGTCGAGGAAAAACTCACTCTGGAAAGAACCGAAGGAAGCCTCGATAGTCTGCTCGGCGAAGTGGAGGGACTGTCGAGTCTGGAGGCGCAGCGGGAGTTGGATGGAGATGTGGATAGATCGTGAAGGAGCGCTAGCATGGATCTGGTGGAACGTATTTCGAGGCTATCCCCGCAACAACGGAAATTGCTGGAGGTCAAACTAAAAAAGCAGAATATCGATTTTCTTAAAATACCTATTTTTCCGGTGGATAGGGAAATGGAATCGGCCTTCCCCCTGTCACGCGAACAAGAGCAACTCTGGATCATCGAACAATTCGATCCGGATCAAACAGCCTACGTGATAATCAGCGCCGCTCGCATAGAAGGGATTGTCGATGTCGGGGCTCTTGAAGGAAGTGTCGCCCGTATCGCGGATCGCCACGAGAGTTTGCGGACCAGAATCGTTGTCCGGGACCAACGGCCGGTCCAGGTTGTTGACGCTACCGCTCCTGTGTCGTTGGTGTTCAAGACTATCGAAGGGCCGTCGCTGGCCTTTCAGGTGGAAAAGGTGAAATCCATACTTAGGGAGGAGGTTCTGTCGTCGTTTGACCTGGCTACCGGGCCGCTTTTCAAGACCCTGCTATTTCAGTTATCCGAAAACAAACACATTTTTCTGGCGTTGTTCCATCATATCATTGCCGACGGCACGTCGGTCCTGGTGTTCCTGGAGGAGCTGGCCCATTTCTATTGGGAATGTACCGCTCAGCGGGAGGTTGTCCTGCCACCACTGCCAATCCAATATGTCGATTACGCCTGCTGGCAGAAAACCTGGTTCGGCGATTCCGCCTCCAATTCACGATCCAGAATCGAGCAGGAAAACTATTGGCTGGCGGAGATGGCGGGAGAGTTGCCGGTATTGGAGCTTCCTACCGATTTTTTAAGACCTGCGATTCAGAGCTTCAAGGGAAACAGCATTCATTTTCGCCTGTCCGCCGGTCAGACGCGGGCATTGAAGCGGATGGCCCTGGAGGAAAAGACAACTACCTTTAACCTGATTCTGGCGATGTTCTATATATTGCTATCGAGATTGGGTAACACGGAGGATGTACTGCTGGGGACCCCATTGGCCGGTCGCCGCCAGGCGCAGGTGCAAAAGCTCATCGGCATGTTTGTAAAAACGCTTGTGCTGCGCAATTACCCCGAAGGGAGCAAAATGTTCGGAGATTTTTTGCGCGAGGTGACGCAGAAGACTGTCCGGGCCTTTGAAAATCAGGAGTACCAATATGAGGACCTGGTACGGAAAATCATGACCGGCCGCGATATCAGTCGAAATCCGTTGTTCGATGTGATGTTCGCCTTTTACAATATGGACTTCAATAAAGTACAGGTCCCCGGACTCGCTCTCACGCCCTTCGAATTTGAATATCAAACGGCGAAATTCGATCTGTCGCTTCTGGGATTCGAATCTGGAGACTCAATGTTTTTCTCTGTGGAATATTGCACCGAATTGTTCCAGGAACGGACCGTCCGGCGCTTTATCGAATATTTCAAGGAAATAGTTTCCTCATTGCTGGAAACGACAGACCGAAGAATTGCCGATATCCCAATCATCCCCGAAGCGGAGAAACGCCGATTGCTTCTTGAATTCAACGACACTTTCAGGGAGTATCCCGATTTGGAAACCGTGCACCGGGGAATTTTCCAACAGGCGGCCGCGTCGCCGGACCGGGTGGCGTTGGTTTTCGGTGAGAATCAAATCTGCTATGGACCCTTCGCAGGACGCATAGCCGGGAGGGCCGTTCAATTAAAAGAAAGGGGCCTTGTGACAGGTAATCCGGTGGGATTGCTCATGGAACGGTCGGTAGAGTTGATGATCTCCATTTTTGGGACACTGGCCGCCGGCGGGATGTATGTCCCGATAGATCCTGAGTTCCCGGCAGGCAGAATCGATTGCATCTTAAAAACCAGCGGGGTAAATCTGTTAATCGTCGGCGACAGGGGCGCGGCGCCGGCCGGTTTTACCGGAGAGATATTTTTCGCCGGAGCCGAATCTTCCGGTAGGAGCGATGAGTATGATTATGCGCCCGCGGATCTGGCTTATTGTATATTCACTTCCGGTTCCACCGGCAATCCCAAAGGGGTCGTGATCAGGCACCGGAGCATCCTGAATTACTGTCATTCCCTGAAGGAGCAACTCCAACTGGAACGGTACCGATCGGTATTGTGTTTGACCACCATTTCCTTCGATATTTTTGTGACCGAGAGTTTTGTGGCTCTCTTGAATGGAATGCGTATCGTCCTGGCCGATGAAATGCAGCAAAAAGACCCGGTTTTGCAAAAGAAATTGATTTTGCGGGCTGGCGTGGATATGGTGCAAATGACGCCGTCGCGCTTAAAATTGTTGTTGGCGGAAGAGAAGACTCCATCTTCTTTTGGCGGAGTGAGACTCTATATGTCCGGAGGCGAGATATTGCCCCAACATCTGGCGGACGAGGCAAAAGGATTTTTTTCCGGCGAACTTGTCAATCTTTACGGCCCTACTGAAACGACGGTCTATTCGTCATTGAAAAACCTCACCGGCGTGGACCGTGTGACGATAGGAGCGCCCATCGGAAACACCGTCTTCTATGTGGTCGGCGCCGGCGACAGCTTGCAACCGATTGGGGTTCCAGGGGAACTTCTGATCGGTGGAGACGGATTGGCCGCCGGTTATCTGAACAATCCTACCTTGACAGCGGAAAAATTCATAAAAAATCCTTTTTTATCCGGCGCTTCTTCCGGGCGGAACAGCGATATGTTGTACCGGAGCGGCGATCTGGTGCGCTGGCTCGATACTGGCGAATTGGAATTTTTGGGGCGCATCGATTTTCAGGTGAAGATCCGTGGCTTCCGCGTGGAGTTGGAGGAGATCGAGGAGGCGTTGCTCAAACACCAATGGGTGGAGCAGGCGATCGTGACGGCTGGAACATCCTCGTCTGGCGAACGTTTTTTGTGTGCATACTATGTATCGTCGGAACCCGGGCTGCCTGTGGATGATGGGGAATTGAACGTCACGGCGATCCGCGATTTTCTGGCCGGTTCGTTGCCGGCGTACATGATCCCAGCTTATTTCGTGAAATTGGATACGATCCCCCTGACCCAGAACAAAAAAATTGACTGGAAGGCGCTTCCCGATCCGGTGGCGAAATCGGGAAAGTCCTATGTGGCTCCCGGCAGTGAATTGGAGCGGCAGTTGGCCGAGGCCTGGTCGGTGATTTTAGGGATCGAGGCAAGCCGGATCGGAATTCATGACAATTTTTTCGAATTGGGCGGTAATTCATTTGAATTGATTCGCCTGAGAATGCAAATCAGCGCCTCCCTGGGGGAAGAATTGGCGGCGGTCACATTGTTTCAATACCCCACTATTCACGCTCTTTGCGGCTATTTGTCCCGCAATCGGATGGAAGAAACGTCGGCGGCCGAGTCACCGCTCAGCGAAACCGGGGATTCCACGGAAGATTTGGTGTTCGACGCGATCCAGGCGTTTGAGGAGGAATAAATGGCGAAACAACCGGAAAATAAACGATCCGGTCTCGAAGTGGCAGTCATCGGCATGGCCGGCCGATTCCCCGGCGCAGGAAATATCGACGAATTCTGGTCTAATCTGCAACAGGGGCGCGAGTGCATTTCGTTTTTTACAGAAGAGGAATTGCGTGAAGCCGGGGTAGAGGATGAATTGCTGCGGGATCCCGCCTATGTCAAAGCCAGAGGATTCATCGAAGACAAAGATAAATTCGATCATGAATTCTTCGATTATATCGCGGCGGATGCCGAGCTGATGGATCCGCAGATGCGGGTGTTTCACGAGTGCGCCTGGCACGCGTTGGAACACGCCGGATATGATCCCGGAGCCGCGAAAGGTCCCATCGGATTGTACGCCGGGGCGACACGGCTGACCGATTGGGAGCTTCGGGCGTTGTTGGATGATTCCAACCGGGCACACGGGCAATTTGCCCTGACTCAATTGACAAACAAAGATTTTTTGGTAAGTTGGATTTCTTACAAGTTGAATCTGAAAGGCCCGTCTGTATTGGTTCAATCAGCATGTTCCACCTCTCTACTGGCAGTTCATCTGGCATGCCGGGCATTGGTGACGGGGGAATGTGATATGGCGCTGGCGGGAGGGATCACTCTGGATCTGGCTCAAAAAGCCGGTTATCTCTATCGGGAAGGATTGATTTTATCACCGGACGGACATTGCCGTCCGTTCGATGCGCAGGCCGGCGGAACTGTAGGGGGAGAAGGCGCTGGAATCGTCGTGTTGAAACGCTTGAAAGACGCGCTCACCGGCGGTGATACAATATACGTTGTCATCAAGAGTTCGGCCGTAAATAACGACGGTATCCGCAAGGCGGGTTTTACCGCTCCCAGTGTGGATGGCCAGGTGGAGGTCATTCGCAAAGCCCATCGATTGGCGCGGGTGGAGCCCGAGAGTATCGGATATGTCGAAGCACATGGCACCGGCACCATATTGGGGGACCCAATCGAAATCAAGGCGTTGACATTGGCGTTCAATACTTCAAAGAGGCGGTATTGCGCTATCGGATCCGTCAAATCCAATATCGGCCATCTGGATTCCGCAGCAGGCGTCGCCGGATTGATCAAAACAATTTTATCCCTTTATCATAAACAAATTCCAGCCAGTTTGAATTTCAATTCGCCTAATCCGGCCATCGATTTTGAGCAAAGTCCGTTTTTTGTCAATACCGGTCTCCGGCAATGGTCGAATGAAGATGAACCTCTGCGGGCTGGGATCAATTCCTTCGGCATTGGGGGAACCAATGTGCACCTGGTGTTGGAAGAGGCTCCAGACATTCCTGAAAAGATGGAGTCTTCCAGAAAATACAAATTGATTGTCCTGTCGGCTCATACTTCCGGCGCGCTGGAGCGGATGATTCCCGAGTTGGCCGGCCATTTCAAGAAATATCCCTCCATAAATCCGGCGGACGCCGCCTATACGCTTCAAGTGGGCAGGAAATATCTACGCCATCGCGCCATGTGTGTGGGTGAGACTTTGCGAGAGGCGACGGCGGTTCTCGAAGCTGGCGATGGATTGCAGGTGTTTTCCAGGAAAGGGGAACAGCGCGACGTGGTGTTCCTCTTTCCCGGACAGGGCTCCCAATACACTGGAATGGGGCGTCGGCTCTACGATACCGAGGCGGTATTCCGCGAAGGCCTCGATCATTGCTTCGCAATATTGAAGCCGCTCCTCGACCTGGACCCGGGGAAACTATTATGGGACCATGAGGATATCCAGAGGACTGAGTATGCGCAACCATTGATCCTCTCCATCGAATACGCTCTGGCCCGTTTGATCATGTATTGGGGCATCGAGCCTGTGGCTATGATGGGGCATAGTATCGGAGAATACACAGCCGCCGTCTTCTCCGGAGTGATGACTCTGGAGCAAGCGCTGGAAATAGCGGCCTTCCGGGGACGGCTCATGCAACAACTTCCCGGCGGCTCCATGATCGGCGTCCAATTGCCGGCGGATCAAGCGGCGGCATACGTGAAGACCGGTATGTCCCTGGCGGCAGTGAACGCCCCGGATCAGTGTGTACTATCCGGTCCTGCCCGGGCGCTAGAGGAGGCGCTACAGGATCTGCAAGCAGACCGGGTGACCTTCAGGAAACTCCACACATCCCACGCCTTTCATTCTCCGATGATGGATCCGATATTGAAAAAATTCGCGGAAAAAATGTCTAACCAGTCCTTCAATGAACCGGAAATCCCTTATATTTCAAATTTGAGCGGTACCTGGATTTCGTATGGGGAATTGAACGGTCCCGAGTATTGGGTACAACATCTTCGTCAAACTGTGCGTTTTGCCGATGGAGTCGATGCGTTGTTGCAGGTTTCCCCCCGCCCGCTGATTTTTATCGAAGTGGGGCCCGGCCGGACTTTGAGTGGATTTGTCGCCGCTCGCCTGGAGAATGAAGCGAGAGATCATCGTGTGGTCAACCTGATACGCCACCCGCGGCAAGAGATTGACGACGACAGGTTCTTGCTGGAGCAAGTGGGGCGGTTGTGGTTGTATGGCGTATCGCCCGATTGGGAGAATTATTATGCTGGGGAAACCAGGACCCGGATTTCGCTACCTACTCTTCCCTTTACCCGGCGGAAATTTCCCATCGAGACCGACATCAAAAAAATGGTGGCACGCAAATTCGGTGTTGGACAATTGGGAGAGCTCAAGCCCGACCGGTCCGATTGGTATTATACCCCCCAATGGGAACGGATCGCCAGGCCTCCGGTTCCGGCGGACGCGTTGCCCCGCCCTTCCACGGTTTTGATCTTCTCGGACCAGTCGGATTTTTCCCGCCGAATTGAGGAAGAGTACAGAAAAAAAAATTGCGCTGTTTATCTCGTTTGTAGCGGAAGTCGGTTTAGCTTTGACGGCTCGATGGAGTTTGCCATCGAGACCGCTTCGCCCGGCCATTATATCGAGCTCTTCTCCATACTTGTCGAGCGACGCTCGCTACCGGATCATATCATTCATTTATGGAGCGCCGCCGGCGGCAGTGAAGAGAATCTTTCGCCGGAACAAATCGACCGGCAATTGGAACTCGGATTTTTCAGTCTTATTTATATCGCCCGCGCCCTTGGCGAACGAGCCGCCGGCCACAACGCGCTCATCTCGGTTATCAGTACCGGTTTGCATTCGGTAACCGGAGATGAGAGCCTGTCCCCCGGAAAATCGCCGATACTTGGCGCCGTTAAAATCATTCCCATCGAGTATCCTGGCGTTCGCTGCCGTAGTGTCGATCTGGATGTGCGCGAACCGGAATCGGCGCTGGCGGAACTCAGTCATCCGTCGGATGAAAACATTGTGGCGATTCGGGGCCGCCATTGTTGGCGTCAGGTGTTCCAGGCGGTCAAACTGGATCTGCCTGCGCCCGGATCGCCGGTGTTGCGGAATCATCAGGTCTTTCTCATTACCGGCGGTCTTGGGGGCATGGGCTTGACGATCGCCGGCGAACTAGCCGGGCGGTATGAAGCCCGATTGGTTCTCGTCGGCCGCTCCTCCCTCCCCCCCAGGGAAGAATGGGATCATTGGATACACGGCCATTCAGGCAACGATCCGGTGGTCCGCAAGATCAGGGCGATTCTCCACATGGAAAAAGCGGGCGCCGAAGTGTTGGTCATGACTGCCGATGTTTCCGATCCCGATGCCATGTCGCGGGCGGTACTCACGGCGAGAGAACGCTTCGGCCATATCGACGGCGTGCTTCATACGGCAGGAGTGGCGGACTATTATGGCGCGATCCAATTGCGCACCATAACATCTATACGCGAAGTTCTGGCTCCAAAGATTTCCGGCTCTCTCATTCTCTCCCGGTTGTTGCAGGATGATCCGCCGGAATTTTTCGCGCTGTTCTCATCCATCGGCAATGTGCTCTATGGAGTAAAATTCGGGCAAGTGGCGTACAATGCCGCCAATGAATTTCTGGATGGCTTTGCCGCGCATTTATATAACCGGACTGGGGTTATCGCCATTTCAATTAGTTGGAACGATTGGCTGGATGTGGGAATGTCGGTGGAAGCGGCGCACAGGAGAGGGGAGGAGATCGATCCCATCTGGCGGCGCTTCGCCCTATCACCTGATGAAGGGGCGGACGCCTTCATCCGCATCGTCGAAAATCGCTATCCAGCGATCGTTGTCTCCCGCTCTGATTTGAATCACATGATCCGGCAGGTCAACACGCCGGTGGAAGAAAAAATAGATCGCATGGAACCAGTTCAAGGAGCGGAATTGGTGGCGCGTCCCGAGTTGACTTCGGTGTTCGTGGCGGCAAAAAAACCTGTTCAGAAAAAATTGGCCGCTGTATGGGAACGTTTTTTCGGCATCGACACCATCGGGATTCATGATGATTTTTTTGAATTGGGCGGCGATTCACTAAAGGCCATGACCCTCATTTCCTGGATTAAACAGGACATAAAACTCCAACTGCCGTTGGCGGAATTCTTCAAACGCCCCACCATCAAAGGATTATCCGAATATCTCCAGGGAGCGGCGGGAGAGGCGCACGCTCCGGTGGAGTCGGTGGAAAAACGGGAATACTACCCGGTGTCGTCGGCCCAGCGGCGACTGTTCCTGCTCCAACAAATGGAGCCGCAGGGAGTCGTCTACAACGCTCCGCAGATGTTCACGTTGACAGGCAAACTGAATCGCGAAAAATTGTTCACGGCGTTCAAAGAGTTGACGCTCCGGCACGAGGGATTGAGGACCACCTTCCCGGTCGTTGACGAGACACCGGTTCAACGGGTTCATCCTTCTTGTGAATTGAATTTGGAATTTGTGGATTGCAGCCGGGAAAAAATCGACCGGCAGGCTATGGCGATATGGAAAGAAAATTTTGTCCGCCCGTTCGATCTGGCATCTGGTCCATTGTTGCGGGTCCGGTTGCTCAAAGAGGAAGAAACCCGGCACTATTTAATGGTCGATCGCCATCATATCATATCCGACGGTTTTTCGACGACCATATTTATCGCCGAACTGACGGCGTTGTACGGGGGGCATTCGCTACCGGAGCTCTCCCTTCACTACAAAGATTATTCCGCGTGGCTCGCTTCAGCGGAACAACGGGCAAAATTGGAGAAGCAAAAAGAATTCTGGATCGGACAATTCAGCGGCGAGATTCCGGTCCTTGATTTACCCGCCGATTTTCAGCGACCAAGGGTGCAGAGCTTTGCGGGGAAACGGTTGGATTTTCGGCTTGGAGAAGAGGTCGCCGGCGCTCTGGAAAAATGCGCTGCCGGATTGGATTCGACATTTTATACATTGATGTTGGCGATTGTGTATGTCTGGCTCTATCGCATCGCCGGGCAGGAGGACATCCTGGTAGGATCCCCGGTCGCCGCCCGCCGCCACGCGGATTTGCAACGCATCATCGGTATGTTCGTCAATACATTGGTTCACCGCAATTTTCCAAAAGGGGACCGCCCCTTTGTGAAATTTTTGGCCGAAGTGAAACAACGAACGCTGGCTGCCCTGGACAATCAGGAATATCAATTCGAGGATCTAGTGGAAGCCGTATCTCCTCAACGGGATGCCGGAAGGAATCCTCTGTTCGATGTGGCGTTCACATTGCAAAATATGGACTTGGCTGAACAATCCGGGACAATGGCCCAATTGTCGGAATTGAGGATCGCTCTCGAAGAAATGGATACAGCCATCGCAAAATTCGATCTGAACCTGGTCTGCATTCTCGAAGGCCACGATCTCAAATGCCAGTTGGAGTATTGCACCGCATTGTTTTCCGGCAACACGATTCTCCGGTTGGTTTCCTACTTCAGGAACATTGTTTCGGCGGTTATCGAGCGGCCGGATATCGAG
>JAHELQ010000522.1 GCA_024644125.1 Candidatus Aminicenantota bacterium
CCGCCAGGGTGGGCAAAGGTGTTCCGATATTGCTGTCGCCCCCATCGATATCATCGAGGGTCAGTTCCTTGAAGGTCACATGAACCGTTGTCTCCGTAATGCCGAACATGTTGACAAACCGGGTGCCGGGATGTCGGCGTTTCCATTGCGCCAACCGCCGCGGCGCCAACGCTTCGCCGCCGAACACGATATACCTCAATTCCAATCGCTCGCCGGACCGCGAGGCGTATTCCTCCGCTAACCGGTAGAAAACCGAGGGAGTCTGATTCAACACTGTCGGCTGAATCCTCAATAAAAAGTCTAGATACGCCGCCATGTCCATGGTGGCGGGGCGAGGCACAAGGACCAACGAACCGCCGTATAGCAAGGGTCCGTACATTTCCCAAACAGAAAAATCGAATTGGTAGGAATGAAACATAGTCCAACGATCATGAACTCCGAATTGGAATTGGAAGGCGTCGTTGGACATTAAGCGGACAACGTTGCGATGTTCGATCATCACCCCTTTGGGTATCCCGGTGGAGCCGGAGGTGTAGATAATATAGGCCAGATCCCCGGGATCCACCTCCGTACAGGTCTCCGGTTCAGAACCATGAAAGTCGCACGCGTCCGCAAGGGGAATCCATTCAGCATCGACATTCTCCGGCGCGACGTCCCGGTCTGTCACTACCAACGGCGCGGCGCTGTCCTTCAAGAGCATTCCCAGGCGGTCCGGCGGCGTTTGGGCGTCAATGGGGAAATAGGCGCCGCCGGCTTTCAGAACGCCGAGAATAGCGGCAATCACTTCTATGGAGCGCTCCGCCATCAGGGCCACGATGGTGTCCCGTTGGATTCCCGCTACCCGCAGCTTGCGGCTTACATTCGCGGCCAGGTGGTCGAGAGCCGAATAGGTTGCCTGCCCGTCCCCCATCACCGCCAACCGGTGGGGATGATCCTCCACTTGCCGCCGGAATAGATCCACGACCGTATCGTCCCGGGGATAAGGCACATCCAGGCGGCAAAACCGGTTCCACAACTCTTGCCTCTCCCCGTCGTCCAGGATGTCGATGGAGCCGACGGTCCGATCGATGTCCGGCCCAAAACCGGCCAGCAGTGTCTGCAAATGGCTGGCCAACCGTTTCAACTCTTCGATAGAAAACACGGAGGCCGGAGTCGCCAATTCTCCTGTCACCCGATCGCCGTCGCGACGGAAGCGAAAGCTGAAATTGGTGGAAATCCCGTTCATGTAGGAGACATCCTGAACGTTTTCCAATAAAACCGTCACGTCGAACAGGGGGAAATCGTCTCCGGATGAGTAAGGCAATTTTAACTTGCGCAACATGATCTCCACAGGATAATTCTGATGAAGGCTCGCCTCTTTGATGGTTTCCCGTACCGCCAACACTACATCTTTGAAGCTCATGCCCGGACGCACTGTGTGCCGCAAGGGCAACACCACATTGACGAAATCCGCCTCCTGTTTCTGAAGGTAGATGGACGTGCCGGTCAAGAAATCCCGCTCCCCGCTATATTTGTGCAACAAAATCGCGACGCCGGCGATGAGCAGCATGTGCAGACGTAAGTCAGAGCCATTGCTCAATTTCAATAGAAACGAACCGACCTCCGGGCCGAAATTCACTGGAATGTTGTCATCGGCCCGCTGTACCCCCCTCTTGCCGTAAGGGGGGACGAAGAAGGTAGTTCTACCGGTGTCTCCATCAAGGGTCCGCAACCAATATTCTTCGTGCTCTTGATACAGGTCCGCGGCCAGGTGTAGTTTTCCTAAATCTTCTCGATTCATTAAAATCCAAATTCTCCATCTTCGGTTTCAATGGCGTCATTGGCCGCCATCGCCAAACCGCTTTTTTCCGCGCCCGGGCTCACCTCAACCTTTTCCAGACAAGAATGTTTGCAAAAGGTGTAATCCCGTTCCTGCGTCAATTTGAAGGTGGCGTCGTCGGTCCGGCTAGCCTCCTCCAATCCGATATAGGAGGACCGTTTTTCCAACACCTCGTTCAGATATTCCCAACGGCGGATCACTTCCGGCCCCGGAACCTTTCCGTCCAGGTGATTGGATTTCGCCCCTTTTACATCACAATAGCCGAAGTGGCGGACCTTCTTGAAGCAGCGGTCGTTGCGGAAGAACTCCACCATCTCCTCAAACTCCTGTTCCGATTCGCCAGGAAATCCCACCATGATGTCGCAGCCCATGTAGAAACCCGGGTTCTCCTCCTTGATCTTGCGGATCAATCGATAGATCTCGGCAAAGGGGCCGGGCCGTCCCATGCGCTCCAACACCCGGTCATTGACATGCTGCAATCCCAGGTGCAATTCCCGGATGATTCCCCGGCGGCACAGGGAAAAGATGCCTTCGGCGTATTCCCGCAGCCAGTAGTTGTGTAGATAGCCGAAATAGAGCTCCACGTCAGGCTGGATAGCCACCAAGTGTTCCAGTAATTCGATAATGTTGGTTCCACAATCAATGCCGTAGGCGAATGAGTCCTCCCCCATGAGAAATAAGCGGCGCTTGCCCTGGGAAACAGCCTTGCGGAACTGGCGCTCGATCTCCGGCAGGGGCACGCTCTTGATGGGGCCTTTGGCTTTATTGATCACGCAAAACGTGCATTTGCGCAGACATCCGGTGGAAATCTTGATGGCGAACAATTCATTGTCAGTGGTGATAGCGCACTCTTGGTGGGCCCGGAACAGATTCACATCGTCCACCCGGGCGAAGGGCACCACCGCGCCGGTCAAACGGTCCAATTCGGCCTCGTTGCCCAATGCCACCACATGTCCGCCAAAACGCTCTTTCAAGGCCTCCTCGTGGGTTTTGGGCAAACAGCCCAACAGAATGACATTGTCGGCCGGGAAATAAATCTTCTGCAACTGGGCCATAACATTCATCACCTTGTCCAGCATGGCGTCGTGAAATCCACAAGCGCAAATCACCACTTTATCTGCCTCGAAGTTGTCCGCCACTTCCCAGCCATTGGTGATGAAATATTTCTCCATAGTGGCGTAATACTGCACATGCCGCTCGCAATGCACGTTATTGGTGATAATGGCCACCCATCGTCTAACCGGTCGTTGATTTGTATTCATTGTCGCTTCTCCTTTCTTTTCGTAGATTAGAAGGCGAAATCCCCTTCGTCCGCCGCAAGGACCTGGGAATCCGCCTCTCGCAGATCGAGAGTTATCGATATATTTTCAATTGACACGTCTATATCCGCCGCCACAGTCTCAACGATGTCTCGCAAATAGCCGGCCAGACTTTCGATGGCCGCCTCCTGATAGCGCCGGCGGTTGAAATTGAATTTGACCAAAAGCTGGGAACCGAGGGCCACCACCACGTTCAGATGGTAGTTGGACTGTTCCACGCTCTTGAAATTCTTGACTATGAAGCCCATTTCCCCCGCGAAATCGAAAGATTCCCGCTTTACCACCACCGGATAGTTGTCGAAAACCATGATATGGTCCATTAGATTGGTCTTCAAGCTAGACACCGCCTGGATCTCCGCCAAAGACACGAACTCGTGCTCCTTTGACTTGGTGGCTTTCCGGTAGGCCTCCGCCAGTAATTGGGTGAAGGATTGGGCCGGATCCACAGTGATTCTCACCGGAACAGTGTTGATAAACAAACCGATGATGCGCTCGATGCCGTCTATTTCCGGCGGCCGCCCGGACACCACCTCGCCGAACACAATGTCGCCTGCGTGGGTCAATTTGTGGAGCAACACCGCCCAGACGCACTGCATCAAAATATTGACCGTCACTCCCTGCCGCCGGGCCGCCTCCACGATATCCGCCGTGACATCCTGTGAGAACGCCACCCGGTGTTCCTGGAGGATATATCCATCGCCCTCGCCGCCCGCCGCCGGCAATTGCATGGGCCGGTCATAGCCTCGCAAATACTCCCGCCAATAATCAAGCGCCACGCCGGCGTCCTTTGTGTCCAACCATTGGATGTATCTGGAATAGGGAACAGTCGGTTCGAGTCCGATGGCGCCGCCCCCTCTCAATTGCCTATACATGTGAACCAGATCCCTGAAAATAATGGCCAAACACCAGCCGTCCATCAAGATATGG
>JAHELQ010000070.1 GCA_024644125.1 Candidatus Aminicenantota bacterium
CTGTGACTCAGTTTTACCGGGTGGCGCTGGATAATTCACTGCCTTTTTACTATGTGTATGGAGGTACCCAGGACAACGCAAGTATGGGCGGACCTTCTAGAAACATCTCCCGGGGGGGCGTCACCAGCGATGAATGGTTCGTCACCAAAGGCGGCGATGGATTTTTCTCTCAGATCGACCCGGAAAATCCGGATATCGTATACGCCGAGTCCCAATATGGAAACATAGTCCGCTACGACCGGAAAAGCGGAGAAAGCAAGTACATCACGCCACAACCCCGAAAAGATGAGAAGACGTATAAATGGAATTGGAACACTCCCCTCATGATCAGCCCTCATTCACCAAAACGAATCTATTGCGCGGCCAATAAAGTTTTTCGCAGCGACGACAGGGGCGATACCTGGGCGGTGATCAGCGATGACGTGACCGCTCAAATCGATCGCAATAATTGGCCCGTAATGGGGAAATATTGGAGCGCCGACGCGTTGGCCAAAGATGTGTCATCATCCCAATATGGCACCATTGTCTCGTTGGCGGAGTCTCCGGTAAAGGAGGGTTTGCTCTATGCCGGCACCGACGATGGGCTTCTGCGGGTTACAGAGGATAACGGCAATTTGTGGAGGAGGATCGACTCCTTCCCCGGAGTTCCCGCTCATACTTACGTGAGCGACATCCTGCCCTCGCAATTTGACGAAAACACTGTCTATGTAACCTTCGACAACCGCAAACGAGATGATTTCACTCCTTATGTTCTAATAAGCGAAAACAAAGGAAAAACATGGAGTTCTATCTCGTCGAACCTCCCGAAAAATGGAACTGTACATGCGATTGTTCAAGACCATCTTGATGCAAATCTGCTGTTCGCCGGCACTGAATTCGGCGTGTTCTTCACCAAAGACAACGGCCGAGAGTGGATTCAATTGAAGGCGGGGATCCCCACCATCTCAATCAGAGACCTGGCTATACAGAAGCGGGAGAACGATCTGGTGCTCGCGTCTTTCGGCCGCGGTTTTTATATTCTCGACGATTACTCGCCCATCAGAACCTTCGATCGCGAAATCGCGAAAAAAGAGGCCCACCTCTTCCCCATTAAACCCGCGCTGATATACGTTCAGAAAGCATCGAAAACCAGCCAGGGGGCCACCTATTATAGTGCCGATAATCCGCCCTTCGGCGCCACATTTAACTTTTACATAAAAAGCACATACCACACCAAAAAAGAGGAACGGCAAAAAAAAGAGCAGGAGCTCTTCAAAAACGGGAAACCCATTTCCAATCCAACCTGGGACGAGCTGAGACTCGAATCGATGGAGCATAGTCCCTACTTGCTGTTTACCATCAAGGACTCCGCAGGAAACATCGTTCGTGAATTGAGGCAAAAATCCGTAGAGGGTATTCAGCGAATTACCTGGGATCTCAAATATCCCTCGACAAATCCTGAAAAAACCCCGAAAGAAAAATCATTTAACCCTTTTGCCGAGGATGACGGAAGGTTTCTGGTAATGCCGGGAAAATACAATGTCTCGCTGGCAAAAGTCATCGACAATGTGTTCTCCCCACTGGCGGGTCCGGTGGAATTTGAAATCGAAGTGTTGAACAACACGACATTGCCTGCCTCGGACCGTGCTGCGTTGAACACTTTTCAACTGGAAGTTGCTGAGCTGACGCGGGTCGTGAGAGGATCTGTCAGTCGTGTCGATGAACTCATCGAGAAGATGATCCAGATAAAACAGGCATTGTTGAGAACTCCCGGAAGCCATCAGCATCTTTTGCGTCGAGCGGAGGAAATTCTCGGGGAATTGCAGGAGGTTCACTTCGCGCTTTCAGGCCACAAGGCGAAGGCCAGCTCGGAAGAAATACCTCCTGGCCACGTACCGATCACGAGTCGCCTGGGAGATGTCATCCGTGGATTGACTAACTCGACATCCAGCCCTTCACATTCCCAGATCGAGGCTGTGTCGATTATCAAGCAAGAGATTCAGGAACTCCTACCTCGTTTGCAAAAACTATCCGAGCAAGACATCGTGAAATTAGAAGATGAGATGGAGAGATCGCGTTCTCCCTGGACAACCGGGCGTAATCTTATTTTAGAATAATATATCGGGGGCGGGAAAATGTTCTCCGCCCCCGCTTTTTTAGCCTCCAATCAAATATTTCCGAAAGTATTTCGTTCCGTCATTTTTAAATTGAAATCTTCGATAACCTCATATACAATATTTTTTTCTAATAAACATAATACAGGACGGATACAGAACATGCCCAAGGAATTACACGATCCCAAACAATTGTATAGCGACCGTACTGGTCTCTTCAAGCAAAAGATAACCTTCATCAAGCGAATCGACATTCCCCTGGGTATCTTCAAATTGGCCTCGGTTGCAGCCGCACTGGTGTTTTTATACCTTTCGCTTACAGCACGGGCCGTTCCATACCTGTATATTTTCGCCTCCCTGGTATTTATTATTTTTATCACGTCCATCATACATGAAAAAGCGCTTTCCAGGAGAAAATTCTTCCAACAGATGCTGATTATCAATGAGGCCGAGTCACTCTCCCTCGACCGCCCCTTCCTGGATGTGGACGACGGCGGCGAATTCGCAGATCCCTCGCATTGCTACACATCGGATCTGGATATTTTTGGCCGCCATTCAGTGTTCCATTTTATCAACAGGGCCTACACTATCTGGGGTAATCAAACATTGGGCACCTGGTTACGCAAGATGGAGAAGATAGAGACCATTCTCGAAAGGCAAAGAAGCATCGCTGAATTGAAGGATTTGATCGACTTCAGGCAACGGACCCTGGCTTTCGGCAAGAGCATCCAGTTTAAACCGAAAGACCAGGAAATCATACAGGAATTGATACAACTACCTCCTCTTCTGGGTGGCGGCAAAGCATTCACCTTTATGATCAAAATAATCCCGATCTTCACAATAGCGGCATTCGTCGCTATATTCGTACCAGCCGCGGGTATTTCGTGGCAAGTCCCATCGCTTCTATTCGCGTTGCAATTTTTTGTCAATATCGCCACATTCCGGAGAGTCAACACTCTATATCGGTTCACAGAGAAGAGCGCTAAAATCCTAAAACCCACCGCAAGAATAATTCATGAAATTATCCAGCAGGATTTTTCGACTGAATATCTACGAGAACTTCAATCCTCACTATTTCATAAAAGCAGAGCGGCATCCTATTATATCTTCCATTTATCCACACTGGTGGAATGGCTAAATCTCAGGTTGAGCGCCATCCATTTTTTTGTCAACAACATGGTCTTCTGGGATTTGAATCTCGCAGCGAAAATCGAAAAATGGAAGGTTGATGCTGGAGATAATGTTGATCGCTGGTTTGCAACCGTAGGTGAGATGGAAGCATTAAACAGTTTGGGGAACCTGATGTTCAATCATCCATCGTGGACTGTTCCGGTAATTGGGACCCAACAATTTCACCTGACTGCAAAAGGTATGGGGCATCCCCTTCTTCCTCAGAAGGAGAGGATAGATAACGACCTCAACATCCAGGGGCTGGGAAACGTCAATATCATAACAGGTCCGAATATGGCTGGAAAAAGCACTTTCCTGAGAACTATCGGAGCGAATCTGGTATTGGCGGGCATTGGGGCTCCGGTATGCGCCGAAGAATTTTCGTTCGCGCCATGCCGGATTTGCACCAGTATGAAAATCAGCGACTCTCTTGACCAGGGGCTCTCGCTCTTTTACGCGGAATTGCAACGGATCAAGATGATTCTCGACTCGGTTGCGTGCAAAAATCAAGCGCCGGTGTTTTTCATTATCGACGAGATGCTAAAAGGTACCAACACCATGGACCGCCAGCAAGGGGCCATCGCTCTGGTGAAGCAACTGCTCCGTCAGAAAACGTCCGGCTTACTGGCAACTCACGATCTGGCGTTGGCGGAGTTAAAAAACGACTACCCGCTACAGATTCAGAACTTCCATTTTGACGGTTATGTGCAGGAAGACCAGCTAGTATTCGATTATCGATTGAAGAATGGCGCGTGCAACAGCTTCAACGCTTTGATATTGATGAAAAAGATCGGGATCGAGGTTTGACTCCCCGATCCCGGATCGCTTTATTGATGGTATTTATATTAGCTTGACGAATTGGGAAGAACCCAGATGGTCTGCCCCGGGTATATACGGGAACGAGATCTCAACCTGTTTATTTTGATGAGCATCTGCAATCTCATTCCGAATTTTTGTGCGATGGTGTACAACGTATCCCCTGAAATAACCGTGTAAGATTGAGCGCCCGAAGGGGGCTCGATGCTCGCCTGCTTCATTGGAGCCGGTTCTTCCGGCGTACTCACGCCCCTCGACGGAACCTTCAGTCGTTGCCCCGGGCGAATAAGAAAATTTCGCCTCAATCCATTCATTTTAGCAATGGAGGAAACCGATGTGCGATACCGCCTGGCAATCTGCGAGACAGTTTCGCCGCTGCGGACATAATGAATCGCATAAGTTGCCTCCGGGGGAATCCAACGGGGAAGATCGCTCAATAACGCTATAGCCTGCTCCCCTTTACTTTTGGGTACTTTCAACTGGTAAAGACGATCGGGAGTCGATTTATGTCTCAGCTCGGGATTCAAGTCCGCGAGTTCACCCTCATCCAATCCTAATTTCTGCGAAAGCACAGAGAGCTGGATAGGGCGATCGACCGACACCAACTCATATTGAATCGGCAACTCAGGTTTATCGAGTTTAAATCCATATTTTTCAGGATTACTCACAATCAGCAGTGTGGCCATATAACGCGGTACGAACCGTGCTGTTTCACGTGGCAACATAACATAAAGATCCCAAAAATTGTCAAGATAATTGACCCGTTGCCCGCGGATGAGCCGCTGCACTCTGAACTCGCCGCAATTATACGAGGCCAGGGCTGTGGTCCAATCTCCGAAGAACGAGTGCAATTCCTTTAGATATTGAACCGCCGCCTGGGTCGCTTTTTCAGGATCCATTCTCTCGTCGATCCAACGATCTTTTTTCAATCCAAATCTGTATCCGGTGGACGAAATGAATTGCCAAAGCCCAAGAGCGCGGGCATTAGAGTAGGCTCTAATTTTGAAGCCGCTCTCGATCAACGGAATCCAGGATAACTCTTCCGGAAGTCCGGCGTTGCGTAGCTGCTGCTTCATCATTTCCCGGTATCTACCGGATCTTCGAAACGATTCTTCGAAATAACGGCGTTCCCTGGTCTGGAAGCTCTCGATCTCCGCCATCACGTATTTATTTTCCACTAACTGGATAAAACGGTGGTTTTCTCCAGTGGAATTAACATGGGACGCATATATCTCTTGAATCCTTTGGGCGATCAATAGGCGTAGGTTGCTTTTTTCGTAATTCAACTCCGAATCCGGGGATGGCTTCAACTGCAATATCAGATTGTAAGATTCATCGAGAGATGCCAGTGCCTGGTCGGCGTCGGCCTTTTCCCAGGCGACCAGAGCTTCTTGATAGGTATCGAGGGCATCCTCCATAATCCTGGCGGGATCATCGGAATTTTCCTCTTTTTCCTTAGATTCAGAAGCAGTCTCCTGCGATTGGACATCCGGAGGGCTGGGTTCCCCAATTGTTTCCGCGCCAGATACTTCAAGGGAATCCGGCGCCTGACGAATATTCTTCGGGGCGCTCGAACAAAAACTGAATAGAAACACAACTAAAATAATTACTGTGATATTGATAAACTTTTTCCGTTTCATGGTCCTCTTCCAATTAGGTCTTTATATACCATAGACACAAATCCATAGTCAAATAATTATTATTTTTAATTTCAAATAACACATTTTCGCCTGACTGAATCCGCTTTCGTATAAATCCAGGGATGACGCAGATAACCTTCTCCGAATGGAAATTGCATGACATCAGGAGGAGATTGGGATATAGAGAAACTCTTTTCCCGATGAGGGATCATAGAGGGTGACCTCGAGAAAAGCCTTCCTTTGGGGATTCGTGCTACCGATTGTCAAACGGATCATCTCATCCAGAACTAAAAACGGCAACGAAACCAATCGATTATCCCCTGCCCCAATATCGCTAAATTTCTTTACAAAAGACGTGAGCATTTCCTCAAGAGCATTGACGGTCGAAGAGTTTCCACTCACGAAAATATTTCGCAGCGATTCAATCATTTTTGCGAATGAAACATTATTGAGATACAATACCCTGCACCATTCAACCTCGTGATAATTCGCCGGCACAGTGTGCGTTCCGTTTTTGCTGGAAAACGTGATATTTTTAATACCTTTCCAGCAATAATCTAGATATTGGGGATTTTGTCTAAATGCGCTAAATATCCCCCCTTCGTAGAGCGAGTAGATTGTATCGTCGGATATCCCTGAGGCGTTTCCCCTTTTTTTGCCGGGGCGATAACAGGTTTTGAGCCGCTCTACATAGATCCACTCCAACGCCTCAATATTTGACGATAACCATGGCCGGTTCAACTTTTTGGAGAAATCTGTTTTAAGTGCATCTGCTAGAGCGGCGCCATCAAAAGAGAATGAATAGTTTACCCGCACTTTTCCGAGATCTCCCTCGCACTGAGAATCGAGTTTCACCTTCTGAAGGGATTTGATCAGGTTATCTTTTTCTTCGAGGGTGAGAAGCGAGGTTTCGACTCCTATTTGAATGTATGAATCTAATTCATCGAAGGATGCAATCGAATCGTCAATCTCGAACATCATACTATTGTCAAGATTTTTCATAAATTCGGAAGCCGCGACAACACGTTCCCGGAAGGCGTCGTCGGAAGAAAACGCTCCCGCCAATGCGCCAGAAACCTGGAACATATAATTCAATTCCATGGTGCGCCTCCCTTCGGCTATTTGTTTATCAACTTCCGCACTCATTTTATATATAGTTACAAACCCTGTATCTCCAACTGATAAGGAACGGTCGAGATTGACGAGAATCTCCGAAACTTTCTTGTAGTCCCAACCGAAGATGTGGATATCCACTGTACTTTTTTCCTTAAGAGTATCTGTAAATGTAGCGGCGTTGATTCTGATTATCCCGGAATTCTCATTGCAAAGAACCTTACCGAAATTTCCCATTGTCGCTTGATGATAAAGATCTAAACCTGATTTTTCCGGTTCTTCTTTTGTACCGGTATATATTTCCACATCCAACAAGCGCTCTGACTCTTTTGCCTTTTGGTAATCCAGACTAAGTGAGCATCGTCCTCTGGAATTTGTGGCTTTTTTGATCATATCTCCCACATAAGTGAGTGTATCACGGAATGTAGCGGCAAAGCGGTTGACGCCGACGACGAGTTCATTCACAGTTGGATCGGAGAATATTCTATCGAACGTTTTCCCGGTAAGTCTCTCCGCCAGACCCTGAGCGGCATGTGTTGCCTGAGTTTTCAATTTTTCCGGAGAATCGTATTTCGCCAGTTCGGCAGAAATCTTATTTAAATCAAGTTCTTCCAGGACCGTAGCGACAAATTTTCGGATTTCATCCTTCATCTGGCCGTTAAGCAATTGGTCCAGTTGATTGAGACGGTTCTTCAGTGTTTGAATACAGGAATCGTACTCGGTTATCAATTTTCCTATGGAGACTTCAGCCAATTGCTCGACCAGGAAGCGGAGCTCGGGAGAAGAAATGAGTTGTAAAAGCTTGTCCTTCAAAACTTCCGGATCCGCTTCATCCACTACCTGTTTCAGCTTCGAAAAATTCTCGGGGAAATTGATTCGATTGAGAAATTTCTCATAAATACTGATTATATCTTCATCAACCGAATCGATTTGCTCCTGGATTTTTTGGGCAATCCCGAGAATTTCAGTCAGTTGTTTTTCAGGAATCCTATCGAATACTTCCCCGGTATATTTCTCAATAACCTCTTTAATACATCCATCGAGGGAATCCTTCCATTCTGCGGGTTTCTTTCCTGCATAAGATAGAATGCTTTCAAGAACTTGAGAAGGCTTTGTGCCGAGAATCGCTTCGATCAGCGCCATCCCTCCTTGTTGAGTTTCATCGGTGGACATTATTATTTCCAGTGTCACACCCAATGCCAGATCGAATGATGATCCATGATTTTTTTCAACCACTACCCGACTCCAACCGGTAGTCTGACTGTGAGTTGCAATAATCCTAAAAGAACCGGTCAGTTGACTTGATATCTGTAAGCAAGCGGCGGCTTTGATCACCAATTTGCTTGACAATTCAAGCTCTCCGAGAGAAAAATCTTTTGCACCGTTTAGACAATACCCGACATCTAAAGATCCGCCTAATTGTAAAAAACCGCAATAGGCGGTATATAGAATTTCGTTTTTCTTAAAGGATCCATTGATGTCTGGTGATTGTGGTAAACGGGCGGTACCGAAAGTTGTTTTTAAACTATTTAACAGAGTTGTTTCGTTTTTTACCGGACAACAAAAAAAGTACGCTATATCGCCATTGCTTTTAAATTGAAATCCAGTCGAAATCGCCGGGCTGAACATACGACTCCCCAGTAAACCGGCGTTCGCTTTGCCAGAAAGAAGCAACAGCACGAGAGATTCATCTGTTTAAGAAACAATATAACTTTTAAGTAAACTCTTTAGTCCTGAAAATCCGAAATCAGGAAGTGAATCCAACGAGGGTTCATCGAACACAATAACCAGATGAGCCATCGCTCCACCTGTAAATTCCATAGTAAGAGCGATTTCTTCCTCGCTCGCATTCGACATGGCTCCTAAACTCAGTTTATTTTGATGATTGAGGGAAATGGAGATTGTGGTACTCAAGAAGGTAGATTCGCTGCTCGACAAACGCCCTTTTTTGAGCTCATCCATCGCGATACCCGGATTGGATTTGAGAATATTCATCAATTCTTCAGAGTTGATGGTAATTTGACCATCTCCATTCCAGAACGTTTTATCGAAATCCTTTATTAATCCCGATAAATTGATAGGGAAAACTGATGATGCCATCGATCGCTCCTCGTTGTTTCATTTTGATAAAGTGTATCATATTGAGAAATATTTTTGTAGAAAAAAATAGAAATCCTATTTTAAAAGGCGGAGGGCGATAAGATGTATCGCCCTTTTGTTAAATATCTATTTTTTTGATTGTTTGAATTTTTTCGCGGCAGCGATAAAAGAAACAAACAAAGGATGGGGACTCAAGGGGCGGGATTTAAATTCCGGGTGAAACTGGCACCCAAGAAACCATGGGTGAGTGGGAAGTTCGATAGTCTCAACCAGATCCCTTTCGGGATTTTTTCCGCTGATAATCATACCATTTTCCTTGAGGGTATTTTCAAATTTTGGATTAAATTCATAACGATGACGATGGCGTTCATAAATTTTTTCGGATTTGTAAATATCATATACAAGAGTATCCTTTTTTAAAATACAGGAAAACTCCCCTAACCTCATATTATGACCCATTTCTTCGATATTTACCAATTCCTTGAGTTTCACAAACACTTTATTCGGAGTAGATTTACTGAATTCATCAGAATGAGCATCTTTTACTCCCACCACATTCCGGATAAATTCAATGCTGGCTGTTTGCATTCCAAGACAAATCCCAAAGAACGGAACATTGCGTGTCCTGGCAAATTCCACCGCTTTGATCATCCCCTCTATTCCCCGCAATCCAAAACCACCGGGAACAAGAATACCATGGGAATCCTTGAATTTTTCATCGAGATTCCACTCCAGAAGGTCATCGGATTCCAGTAAATCGAATGTCACATTTACATCATTCGCAACTCCACCATGGTATAACGATTCAAACAAGCTTTTATAAGAATCTTTAAGGCGGATATATTTACCAACAACACTAATAACCACTTCTTCGGTCGAATTCCTGGCGCGATCCACCCAGGCCTGCCAAACTTGCGAGTCGTCACTCAACTTTTCCAATTTTAGTTTTTTGAGTATTGTATTTCCGAGGCCTTCAGATTTGAAACTCAGTGGAATTTCATAGATCGATTCGGCATCTGTGGCGCTAACTATATCAGACTCTTTCAAGTTTGTGAACAGGGCGATTTTTTTCTTGATCGATTGAGGTATCGGATACTCAGCCCTGCATAAAAGAATATCCGGCTGAATTCCGATCTCGCGTAATTCCCTCACACTATGCTGGGTTGGTTTCGTTTTCAATTCACCGGCTGTGGCAATATGGGGAACGAGAGTGAGATGAATATACAGAACATCGGAATCATCCATTTCTAATCCAACTTGCCGGATCGCCTCCAAAAAGGGAAGTCCTTCAATATCTCCGACAGTACCTCCTATCTCCACAAGAACCACATCCACATCTCCATCCAGTGCCATGATCGCCGACTTAATTTCGTCGGTCACATGAGGGATTACCTGAACAGTCTTACCAAGGTAATCTCCGCGCCTCTCTTTCTGGATGACATTATGGTAAATTTGACCTGCGGTCATATTGTTTTTTTGTGACATTGACGCCTGGGTAAAGCGTTCATAGTGCCCTAAATCGAGATCTGTCTCAGCTCCGTCATCAGTGACAAAAACTTCTCCATGCTGAAATGGACTCATTGTTCCCGGATCCACATTAAGATACGGATCCAACTTAATAATGGAAATCGAAAAACCATATGATTCAAGGATATTTCCTATAGACGCGGAGGCAACTCCTTTTCCCAGGGAAGATAAAACTCCGCCGGTAACAAAAATGTACTTCGTTTTACTCATTTTCCTTCCTTTAATAATTGTTCGATTACATAAATATCCTCGGGAGTATCCACTCCAAAAGATTTATAATGACTCTCAACCACAACCACCGGGATATGGTTTTGTACAAATCTCAACTGTTCCAGGCGTTCGGATAATTCGAGTGAAGATGGAGAAAACTGGACGAATTTCTCAATAGCTCCACGTAAATATCCATAGATTCCAATATGTTGATAAAATCCTTCGAATTCGTCTTTTGAACCGTTGAAATTAGGTATAGGCGACCTGGAAAAATATAAAGCCTCCATAGTATTATTAAAAACTACTTTAACTACGTGAGGTGAGATAAATTCGTCAAACTTACTATTGAAATAGGCGGCGGTCACCACGTCATGAAGCGCGGAATCCAACTTATCATAGACACTTTGAATTAGTTTTTCGGATATTAGAGGCTCATCTCCCTGGATATTGATGATTGCATCAAAATCAGAATTGTCAACCACTTCCCATATCCTATCGGTTCCTGATCGATGATGTCGGGCCGTCATAATTACGTGACCGCCAAAACCACGCACCACTCCGGCGATTCTCTCATCATCGGTGGCAACGATAATTTCAGAAAACCTTTGTGCTTTATCAACTTGCCGATATACCCTCTCTATCATAGGGATTCCAGCTATTTTCACAAGAGGTTTTCCTCTAAATCTAGTTGATTCATACCTTGCAGGAATAACAGCAGCAATTTTCATCTAATTTTAATATTAACGTCTAAATCAGTAGAATTCAACTATCTTCTTCTGGTTCATCAGTACCAGAATCCAGCGCTTTCAACTCCATCTGACAGGTCCCTTGAAAAAAAGCCCCCTCTTCGATCACTAATTTTGGAGTGATAAGTTTCCCAATAACCCATCCTTGCGAAAAAACCTCGGCTTTTTCTTTAGCTTTGATAGTTCCTTTTATTTTACCGTTAATAGCGATATTACTCACTTCGATCTCGGCATCGACATCAGCGGATTCTCCGATTATTAGATTTGTGCCAGCAAGGATTCTTCCTTTAAATGTGCCATCAATTCTAAAAGATTCCCTAAAAGAGATATCCCCTTCTATAACAGTGTCCTTATCAATAAAACCACTCACCTTCGATACTATTTCGCTTCTGGCCATAATTTACTCCTTAATAAATAACTTGTATATCCGCTCAAACTCTTCCAGTTTATTAAAATGTATCTCAATTCGCCCTTTCCCGGACTTAGAGTACTCTAAATTCACTTTTGTGGATAAAAATCTAGTTAATTTCTCCTCAGCCTTTTTGATGTCGGGATCGACAAAGTTATCAGGCACGGATGTTTCTCTCTCTTTTGAATAGTTTTTTACGAGTTTTTCAGTCTGACGAACCGACAATTTCTCTTTGAGAATCCTCGAATAAACATCGAGCATTTCCACAGTTTCATCAAGACTTAAAAGAGCTCGCGCATGCCCCTGTGATACGTCACCTGAGATGATTCCTTGCTTAATAGCCTCTGGAAGTTTCAATAATCTTAAATAATTTGTCAAAGTGGTGCGATTCATCCCCATCTTCTCTGAAGCTTGCTCATGGCTAAAGCCAGTCTTTTGAATCATCAACTCAATTCCCTCAGCCACTTCAATAGCGTTCAGGTCCTCTCGTTGAATATTTTCAACCAGAGCGCTAATCATCACATCATCGGGAGATAGATCTTTAACAATGACCTGGACTTTTTCCCATTTCAGGTATTGGGCTGCGCGCCATCTCCGTTCACCGACAATCAAATAAAATTTCCCATCTTGTTTATAAACCACTAAAGGTTGGATTAATCCTGATTCACTAATCGATATAGCCAGTTCTTTTATTTTCTCTGCGCTAAATTTCTTACGTGGTTGGAATGGATTAGGATAGATATTATCAATATCTACCTCAAACATATCACGCTCTACAACTTCAGAGGGTTTATTGGTAATTATCGCTTCAATTCCTTTTCCGAGAACCTTTCGCTTCATTTCGACATAATCTCCTTTGCCAGGGAAAGATAAGCTTTGGAACCGGCGGATTTAATATCGTATAACTGAATTGGTTTTCCAAAACTTGGCGCCTCAGATAAACGTATATTCCTGGGAACAATCGCACTATAAACCTTTGAATCAAAATATTCACGAACCTCTTCTTCCACCTGTTTCGACAAGTTGGTCCGTTCGTCATACATTGTCAACAAAATACCTTTAATTTCGAGAGCCTCGTTAAAATTCTCCTTAATGCGGTTAATTGTACCCATTAAATCAGACAATCCTTCTAAAGCATAATACTCGGCTTGAATCGGTATTAAAACATTTGTCGCCGCTGTTAACGCATTAATAGTCAATAATCCTAAAGAAGGTGGCAGGTCAATCAAAATATAATCGAACATATCACTATATTTTTCCAACACTCTCTTTAAATAAAGATGATTATCATCCTCTGAAACACTTTCAAGTTCAAAACGGGCTAATTTCCGCGATGAAGGTATTAATTTCAAAAACTTAAGATCATAATCCAACATCGCATCCTCTAACTTACACTGTCCAACCAGAACGTCATAAACATCGTGCTTAACACCATTTTTATCTATTCCAAAACCGGTCGTAGAGTTTGCCTGGGGATCAAGATCCACCACTAAAACCCTCTTTTCAGCTATCGCAAATGCCGCACCTAAATTAATTGCGGTTGTCGTTTTACCCACGCCACCTTTCTGATTTGCAATAGCAATCACTTCACATTCATTCTCTTTACGTTTCACGTGAAACATTCTCCATTTTTAAAATTTTTAGATTATCTCTCGAAGGGATATTATAGATTTTTTGTTTTAGGTTTTCCAGGTCTTTTTCGATTTTTTTTATTTTATTATAGGAAGTAATTATTACAACCTGCCCCACAAAGCGTTTCAATAAAAAAGAAACCAACATTAAATTCTCAGGAAAACCCCGTGCCACTAAAACACCTGGTCCCCATCCTCTTTTTTTTTGGAAAAACTCAGTTATACTAAATGAAAAAACCTCAATATTTCGTAAACCTAATTTAAAAGCGGCTATTTTTAAAAAATTCGCCTTCTTAGGTTTCGATTCAACTAAATACACTTGCTTTTCAGGAAATAAAATAGATAAAGAAATTCCTAACAATCCATTACCACTCCCTGCATCCACAATCCATTTTCCTTTTAGATAAGAACTCAATAATATTGTTTCTTCAACCAATCCAAAAAATTCCTCTTTTAGCATTTTCCTGGAGACAAGATTATATTTTTCATTCTCTTCAAAAAGGAAATCTATATACTTCAAAATTTGTTCCTTTTTCCTTTCATCTATCTCTACCATTTATCAAACTCCAATTTTAGCTTTCATTATGTTTCACGTGAAACATTATTTTATTTAATTTAGAACCATCATTATAGAACTTGTTAATTTTACTCATCATTCTTTTTATTATTAGTTAAATCGCGTTCATTTCGGCTTTTAACAAACACAAAATATGCAGCACAAATAAGCCAAACACTAAGAATAAAGGGAGAGTATTTAGCGAAATTAATAATTAAAAAATATGGGGAAATGATAATTATAATAATAGCAATGATTGCCAGTATTTTTATAAAAATCTTTTTCACATTGTATCCTTATTACAAAGAAATTTTTTCTCGTAAATTTAATACGACAAATTTATGATTCAATACAATCTTTATCATATAGCGTTGTTTTTTGCAATCAATATCATTCTAAAGAAAATTTATTAAATAAAAATGAACTTCAATAACACATTTATTTAGAAAAATTTAAAAAAAAATAAATTCCCCTTGACAAGAACTGCTATTTTTTTTACTATTCATTCAGTTGTTGACAGGATTACAAAAGTGGGGTAAATTAGTTTTTCACACTTGTTAATATTTTTGTGGAAAAATAACAATGGACTTTTATAACATAACTAAAAACTATTTAAAAAATCTACTGGACATGCCGACATATGAAAAATGGATTGAACCTCTCTCCTACATCGGAACAATGAAAAATATTTTATTCCTTGGCTCCCCGGATGAGAAGAAGACATCGTGGATTCAGAAAAACCTTCTAGATAAAGTAAACACCCATACAAAAAAAGAATTCGATTTCACTTTAAAATTAGTTCCGTTATATGAAGAGGAAAAAAAGGCCGAGGAAAAAACTGCTAGCGCTTTAATAGAAGAACCTTCGGACGATTTTTCAAGAAGTATTTTTATCAATTCTAACCTTAATAAAAAATATACCTTCGATTCGTTCGTTCAGTTAGATTCAAATCGTATGGCATATTCCTTCGCATATAGTGTAGCTGAATTTCCAGGAAAATCATATAATCCCCTTTATATTTATAGTGATGTTGGATTAGGAAAAACCCATCTTTTATATGCTATTGGGAATCGTATTGTTGATAACAATAAAGATATGAGGGTGATTTATTTGACTACCAGCGACTTTATGAACGAATATGTTGAATATACTCGACTGAACAAGCGTTCAGAATTTATAAAAAAGTACACTTCAGTCGATGTACTTCTGATCGACGACATTCAATACATCACAAAATGGGGCGGAACCAGTGAACAATTCTATTATATCTTCAATAAACTCATCCAGATGGAGAAGCAGATTGTCATCTGCTCGGATAAACACCCTGATAACATTCCGGACCTGGAGAAAAGAATTAAATCCAGGTTTGAATGGGGTGGAATTGTAGATATTCT
>JAHELQ010000523.1:0-1490 GCA_024644125.1 Candidatus Aminicenantota bacterium
AATGGCCTCCGCGCGCCTCATCACCATATCGGCTGCCGCGGCGCCGGTGTAGATGTCGCTCGTCTTGCCGGGAGCGTTGGAGGCGTGTCTTTCCAGCACGATGTCTTTTAGCAGAATCATCAATGGTAGGTGCTTGCGTTTCAAAGACAGGAATTGTTCTTGCAGCAGAGTGTAATTGATGTCGTCGATCAAGTCAGAAAAAAACACGATGAGCGAGCGCCGCTTCAGTCTCACCTTGAGGTGCTCGAACATTTGTTTGTAATCCGATTCAACGAATTCCGGCTGCAATCCGGTGAGGAATTGGGAGGCCCGGCTCAAGATGTTTTTGCCCTTGATCGGCGGGCACTCTGAAACGACGCGGTCTGAAAAGGCGAACAATGTCACCCTGTCGCCGATCTTCTCAGCCATATAGCACAATACCAACGCCGCGTTGACCGCGTGGTCCAACGCGCTCAACCCGTCCTGCTCCGCCGTCATCATGCGCCCGCAATCCAGAACCAGCGCCACCAGGCTGTTGGATTCCACGCCGAATACCTTACTCACCAGTTTGTTGCCGCGGGTGGCGGCTTTCCAGTCGATATGGCGTGAATCGTCGTCTTCCCGGTATTCGCGTAAATATTCCACATCCGTGCCTGTCCCCTTGATTTGCTGGCGGTGGATACCCAATTCATAGAGGCGGTTGCGCCGGCTCATGGTGACATAGTGACTGATGGCTTTGACATTGGGGTAGACGCTGATTTCCAGGTCTACCGGTTTGTGGATGTACATATCGAGAAGGCCGAACGGCGATGGAAAACGTATATTCAGCCGCTTTACCTGGAAGACTCCCCTCCGCATGGGGCGGTATGCCAGATGTATTTCTACTGTTTGCAACGGCGGGATCGCGAGGCTTGAGTTTACCGGCAGCTCTTGCCACGATTGAGGGATGTCCGGGGCGAGATCGACCTCCAGCGGCAGGACGCCGTGATTGGTAACGACTGCGGTGATCAGGTTTTTTTCTCCTATGGAAAAAATTTTCCCCGCAGAGAGGGTAATCGACAATCGTTGCCGCCGAAACGCCATGCTGTAATCAAACAGCAGGCCTGAAGCCAGCAGGATGTCGAGCGCGAGGGCCAGCGCCAGGGCGGTCGGGGAAAAAATTCCCGCCACAGTCAGCGCAAGCGGCAGAAGAATTAGCCGCAGCAGCCGTTTTCCCGGGATCGGTATCATCTGGGAACCTTGATGTTGTCGATGATTTTTTTTAAATAGTCGTCGCTGGAGATGCCTTCGATTTCCGATTCCGGTTCCAGAAGAATCCGGTGACGCAGCACCGGTAGCGCCATCTCTTTCACATCGTCTGGAATGACATAGTCCCTACCGGCAACCGCCGCCATGACCTGCGATGTCTGAAGTAACGCCACACTGCCCCGAGGGGAGACTCCCAGGTTGATGCCCGGCGTCTTACGGGTTTCGGAGGTGATGCCTGTGATGTAATGGATTATTTTTTCGTC
>JAHELQ010000523.1:1500-4037 GCA_024644125.1 Candidatus Aminicenantota bacterium
TAGAGCGATAGAATTTCATTCTCCTGGGCGATGTCCGGGTAGGTGACCGTGACTTTCACCAGGAAACGGTCGGTTTGGGCCTCAGGTAATGGGAATGTCCCTTCCAGCTCGATGGGATTTTGCGTTGCCAGGCACATGAAACAATCGCCCAATAAATGATCCTGCCCATCGATGGTAACGGCTTTTTCCTGCATCGCCTGGAGCAGGGCGGACTGGGTTTTGGCCGGGGCGCGGTTGATCTCGTCGGCCAGTAGCAAGTCTGTGAACACCGGCCCTTTTTTGACCTGAAAGGTCTGGGAGTGCATGTTATAGACTGTCGTACCGATGATATCCGAGGGCATCAAGTCAGGGGTGAATTGGATCCGTTTGAACGCGCCGCCGATCACATGGCTCAACGCGTTCACCAGCAATGTTTTGCCCAGGCCCGGCACCCCTTCGATCAATACGTGCCCGCCGGCCAGCATTGCTGTCAGTACTGTGTCGATCATTTGGTCCTGGCCGCGAATGGCTTTGCCCAATTCTTCCCGCATGGCGGAAAATAGGGCGCTGACTTCTAAAATGGCGTTTCCTGAACTCATGATTTCCTCGATTTTATTGGATTTTTTTGCATTTGTTCGATGTAATGAATGATCCGGTTCATCGCCAAACGCAGATGAAAAAGTTCTTCGCTTGAGGCGGAAGCTCTTGATAAATCAAGATTTTGAAGTATGGTTTCCGGCAGTCCGGCGATCTGCCGCAGGCGGCCGGGCAAGTCTTCTTCCGGTAGTTTTCCCTTTATTCCCATGATTTTTTTGATGCGGAATATAAAATAACGCCTCGTAATGTCGTCCGCCAGGTGTAGGGCGCGGGCCTTCCGGAAAAAATTCCCCACGCCCAGGATATGGGCCTCAAGGGTTCTCCGTTTGAATGGGTCTGCGGCCACAGGCTTGGCAAACCGTTTCGCGCTCATGATTCCGAATAGAATTCCCAACAATACAAGATGGAGTGTGACGTATTTCAGTTTGCCTTTGAATAGGGCCGCCATTGGACTCGATCCGGGCCCTCCGCTCCAGAATTTCTCTTGAACGAAGATTTTTTTCTTCTTGAAGGGATGGATGAGATTGTTGACCAGGAGCGCAACGCCGGAATCCGAGAAATACGCGTTGATGAACGGCGCATTGTCCGGTACCAGGTGAACCGAGCCCTTGCCCAGCGGTAGCGAAATCCACAACGATCCGGCGGAACTTTGCACATGTATTGTATCTTTCTCTTCAGCGGCGATATGGCGGGCCTCATGTAAGGATAGCGGATCCGCTTTTCCGGGAAGGGCCAGTTTGACCGATTGTTTGTTCTCCAGTTTTCGCCCGAAAATGGGATCCGCGTCGGCGTGAATGCCAACCATGATGAGTGTGTTTCCTTTTTCCACCCAGGATTTGAGCTTTGGGATGCGGCGTTGCAGGTCCGGTGTGAAATCCAGAAAAATCAGGCAGCCTTCGGTCTGCGGCGGTGTATCCGCGTACCAGCGGTCGATCGCGAACTCCAATTCTTTGCAGAGTTCGTAAAACAGCAGATAGCCATCGGGCTGAAGCGATTGGGTGGGAGAGGCTTGTCCGCCGCAAAAACCGAAAATCGACATAAAAGTATAGACCGCCACAATGAATAAACCGGCGGCGGGTATGAGGTATTGGGCTTTATGGTACCGCTTCTTCATCTGTCTGCTCCGAAGACGGCATCGTATGATGATTTTAATTGTTCGAAGGAGACGATATCCAATGGTTCTTTCTTGAAGGTCGCCAATTCGGAGGCGGCGGCCAGGATGTCGAAGGGGCGGTAGAATCGATGGCTTTGGGGAATACGTTTACGGAGTTCGTTGTTGGTGAAATGATCGGCGGGCGGGACAAGACCCGCGGCGACGATTTTGCGTATCGTCAATTGGTGGAGAATGGAGAGCGCCCTCTCAAAATCTCCTTGCCCGGCATAGGCCATCGCTCCGGTATAGAGGGTTCCAGCCGGAGTTGTCTCTGTCTTTTCTGGTTCTTCGCGGTATCCCTGTCGTTTGCGGGCCCGGTCATTGGTGAAGGAGGAGGGGACATCCTTGAACATCGACCATAATAATAGGATGTAGAGGATGATGATCACGATGATGACCACGATTCCATACCTGGACAAAAACGCCATCACGGAGTTGGCAATCCTTCTCAAATATTCCAGGGCGCCCTCGGGAGGTTGTGCTTCCGCCGCCTGCCGAAATCCATACTTGATCAGCAATTTTCGGTGCTCCGCCGCGACCTTTTCGGGGTCCGGACGGGGCGCCGCAGATTGCGCCGTCGCCATGAGCAAGGAGCCGATCAGCAAAAGCAGAATCACTGTTAGATGTTTCCGGTGGTTATGATTTTTCATGTGCGGAATCTTCTTGTGGGTACCCTTGTCTGCGGGGGACAACGTAAAAATAAAAGAACAGAAAAAGAGTAGAAAGAATCGCGATTGCCGCCTTCAAAGCGTATGGGAACGGCTGCGGCGAGATTCCCCCTTCGATTGCGGCTGCTGTAGCAAGCATG
>JAHELQ010000524.1 GCA_024644125.1 Candidatus Aminicenantota bacterium
GTTATGAGGGGAACGCATACCTCTGCGATTGCGCGGCTCCGGGATTGCGGATTCTTAGATTCAATGAAAAAGGACGCCGGGTTCAAACGATAGATGTTCCGGTCGAGAAGATTGAAGTGGGAGAAGATTTCAAAAGGGATGCTCTGGCATGGTTGAAATCGTTGCCGCATTTACGGGCCCTTCCTATCGACCCTGCGAAAATGGTTTATTTCCCAGACTATTTTCCCGCCGTACGGAATATATTGTTCGACAACGGACGAATTTTTGTGCAAACCTTCTTCCAGAAGAATGGTTTTTCGAAGTTTCTTGTTCTCGATTTGAAAGGAAACATCCAAAAGGAGATTTACCTTCCCTGCGGTAACCGGGATATCATTCAATTGGATCCAATTCCATCCTTCACCATCAGGGACAATGTCTATTATTATTTAATGGAAGAAGTCGATAGTGAGGACTGGGAGCTTCACTCAATGAAGCTTGACAAGGTTCCGGGGCAATGATTTTACGATGTCCAGTGTAAAATAATTTTACACCGGATTGTCTGGAGAGCCTTTGATAATTTACCTTTTGATCATTTTGTCAGTGTGTAAAATAAATTTACACTTTTTCCAGCGAATGGCGAAAAGGCCTGTTGTTAAACGGTTTAACCATAATTTTCGCCCTGACTATGTAAATAAATTTTACACATTTGTATGAGGCGGATTTTTTTTTTTGATAGGTGTTTTCCAAAAAAAGTGCCAATATAGAAGGTTTCAGAGAAATCTTCTATATGGCATGCAAATTGCTATTTACTTTAGTATGAAATTGTTTCTGAAAAAACTGGATGATTTTCTCTTGTTACAGAGTATGTTTTCGGTTTTTTCGGTTATGTTGATTGCAAATCCCGTTACTCGGGATACCAGTTTAGGTGCCTGTGTACCGGAGGTGAAACCGCAAAGGCGGGGTTTGAATTGTAATTAGCGTTATAATTCAACCCCTGCCTTTTTTTTTGAGATAGGGGAAAATGTCTAATAAAAACGAAAATTTCAATTCTGAAATGCAGAATTCCACGTTTACCGGAAGGATCATCAGGTATATCGAGCAATTGGAATCCGGGCAGCTTGCGCGAATGACCGTTTTAAAGCTCTCGGAACAATTGGATATCAATCGCTCCGTTCTTTATCGCAAATTTGTCAAGGAGTTGGGAATGACTCCTGCGACATTCCTGGTTACCGCCAGAAAACATAGCCTCTGCTCGATAAAAAGGCGCGTGTGTATTTCCGATCAGGTGTCGAGCTACATTGAAGCTTTGCCTCTCGAACAATTGGCGGTTCTGACAGTGGAATTGCTGGCTGAAAAATTCGATATCAGTTCATCTTATTTGGTGAGAGTTTTTAAAAAAGAAAAAAACATCAGTCTCAGTAGGTATATTTTGATGACCAAGATCGAACGGAGCACAGAATTACTGAGATTAAATCTCGATGTGCAAATAAACGACGTGGCGAGAACTCTCGGTTTTCATCAACCGGAGTCATATTTGAGAGCGTTCGAACAGATCAAAGGCGTAACGCCTTACAAGTACAAGTCTATCAGCGCCTGAAGGCGTCTTTGATTCCGGCTACAACTTCTGTATGTTGTGGTCTTTCATTTTTTTGTACAATGTCGGGCGGGTGAGTCCCAACAGTTGGGCGCAGCGCTGAATATTATAGTTTGTTTTTTTCAATGCGTCCATAATGTGGTTCCGTTCCACTTCATTGAGGGTAAGAAACGTGAGCCGGGAAGCATCCGATTTTCCGTAATTCAAAACCCGTGTCGGCAAGTGTTCCGCCTTGATTGTGACGCCTGAAACCAGTAGCGATATTTCGGTAATTGTATTTTTAAGTTCCCTGACATTCCCCGGCCAATCATATCGTGTCAGTAACTCGGCGGCTTCTTCGTCGAAGCCTTCAATCTCTTTATTGTGCGCGATATTGTTGATATGGATAAATCTCTCCGCCAGAGGAATGATATCTCCTTTACGTTTTCGTAGAGGAGGGAGATTCAGTTTTAGGACGTTGATCCGGTAATAGAGGTCCTCGCGAAACCCGCCGTTTTCGATGAGTTCCTTGAGATCTTTGTTTGTGGCGGCAATAATCCGCACATTGATGATTTTGGGCCTCTTGCTGTTCAAGGCGAAGATTTCATTGGACTCTAGAACTCTCAGTAATTTGGCCTGAATCATCAGAGGCAATTCCGCGATTTCATCCAGGAATATGGTTCCATTTTCCGCCAACATGAATTTTCCCGGGTAGGCTTTGTTAGCTCCAGTGAACGCTCCGGCTTCGAATCCGAAGAATTCAGATTCCGCAAGGTTTTCAGGGACTGCGGCGCAATTAACCGGAATGAACGGCATATCTCTACGCGGCGAGTGATTGTGTATGGCTCTTGCCAACAATTCTTTGCCTGTACCGGTTTCGCCTGTGATCAGGGTTGTGTTGCAGGAATTCGCAATTTCTTTTGAACGTTCGATTACATTATCCATGATCTTGCTTTTGTATAGAATTTTTTCGAATGTAGAGTCCGAACCTACCTCTTTTTTCAGTTCATCAAAATTGTCGAGCTTCTGGTTCACGTCCAGAGCCTTGGATATTGTAGCCAAAAGGATGTCGCGGTCAATGGGTTTGGTCAGGAAATCAAATACTCCTTTTTTCATTGCGTTGACGGCTGTCTGGATTTCTGCCGTTCCGCTCACCACAATGATACGGTTGTGATTGATAAAAGAGTCCCCTTCTAGAATGTCGAGACCACAGCCATCCGGAAATGTCAGGTCAAGTAGTGCGAGATCATATGGGTTTTTAATCAATTTTTTTCTAGCCGCTTCGATCGTGCCGGCCTCATCGACATCGAAATTGCGCCTGGTAAGCATCCCTCTCAGGGTTTCCCTCAACGAGTGATCGTCTTCGATAATTAATATTTTTGTTTGATTTTTCATTGTACTCATCGTGTTTAATTGCTCGGCAAGATTATTAACACCGTGGTTCCAGTTTCGTTGCTCTGTATTTCCAGGTCTCCTTTGAGACTTTTCATAATTCCGTAGGAAATATAGAGACCGAGGCCGGTCCCCTCCTTTTTTGTAGTGAAAAACGGCTCGAAAACTTTTTCTTTTATTTCATTTGGGATTCCTGGCCCGTTATCGTTTATCGAGATAATAATCCTGTCGTTTTTGGAAATATCCTTGTATTCCTTGTATGTCTTGATAATAATATGTCCGTTGATATTCAACGCATCCACCGCGTTGAACAGCACATTGAAAAACACCTGCTGCAAGCGGCTTTTATCAGTCATGGTGGTGAGATTGTTGTCGATATCCGTGACAATTTGGAGGTCCGGCGGAAATTTTTTCCTGGGAATGTCCTCCAGGGTTTTTTCGATGAATTCTTTTAGTTTGACAGATTCCATCGAAATCTTCTGGAATCTGGAAAAACTCAGGAGTGATTGAACAAATTTATTGATTTTATGGATTTCCCGGCTGATTTTCCGGTAGGAATTTTCCATTTCCTCGCGATTGTACATGCAGTCGTTCATCTCTTGAATTTCAAGCATAATAGTGCTGAGAGGTGTTTTCAATTCATGGGAAATAGAGGCGACCATTTCTCCCAACAACACGAGTCGGTCAAACTTGAAGAGTTTGTAATAATTCATGTCGTTGGATAGTTCCATGCGCTTGATCTCGATGGATGGGACAAAAATGTTGGCGGCTATATTGATCAAGCGGGAGGCGGTCGGGATAATTTTTTTCATTTTGGGATTGAGCCAGGTAATCAGTATACCTCTGAAATAGTTATGACTTCTGAGCGGTATGATTAAATTCAGATCGAACGTGTCGAGAAAATGGCCGGAATCCCGATTAAAAAGATCCCGATGCAGATTGTTTTCGCGGTCCAGGAAGATGGGATCGTGCCTGTGGTTCAGGCTCTCTATCATATTGCATTCTTCATTGAGTACAGGAAGGCCGTCTTGATCGAGTTTAACCGTGTAAGGAGTAAAAACGTTACCCACCCGGGCCCGGTAATAGATA
>JAHELQ010000525.1 GCA_024644125.1 Candidatus Aminicenantota bacterium
TGGGGATAAAAAAGGTCCGGAATTGGAATTATTTCGTTAGTAATAAACCGCAGTTGTACAAAGTCCTGGCCAGCCAGGTATTCCACATCGGTGATGTTGGATTTGGCTGTTGCGCCAATACTGAGGCCAAGGATCAATAAAAAGATTGCCAAGCTCTTTATTTTCATTTTTGCTTTTCCTCCTCGTCAGGATTGATTCTTTTAACTATCTCTTTCTCTTTTTTGCCCCCCAATGCGACAGTCAATATCTTTTTAAAAGTAACCGATTTTGAGTCGATCTTGACAACTTCCCCATCGTACACAATTTCGCCCACTCTAATGACATAGGGTTTATTTTTGGGATCTTTCACCAGTGCGTAATAAATGCCGTTTTGTTGACTGATTCCTTCCAGATCAAGTTCATCGATCATCAATCCCTGGATCCCTTCAATCACTTCTCGGGTAGTCTTTACGTTTTTTCCTTTTAGAAGATCCCAAAAGGGATCTCTTCTGCCTTGAGGCCGGTATATGAAATCACCGGACATCATATCTGGAAGGCCGTCGTCTATCTGTGTCTCCTCTTCGGCTCTATTCTCGGTTTGATCGGTTTGGGCCCTCTCCTGACTGAATATCAGGAGGCTCGACAGTAAAAACAATGAAATAAATATATATTTCATCTTTTTCTCCTAATCTTATGCAATTTACTTTCTTCCTCGTTTTGATTTTTTCGACTTCGCAGGCTGTTGCTCTTTGTAGATGTAGGTGATCGTGGTGAATTTCGCCTGGATGGTAAAATCTCTGGTCATGTTTTTGAAGGGAGTCAAACTGAGGTTATCCACCGTAAATATTTTCCGGAGTTTTGATAGTTGGTCAAAGAAAATTGCTAAATTGTGAAAATTTCCATCGACACTGATGGCTATAGGTTTTTCTGTATAAATATCCCTGGGTTGATCTCCCTTGGGAGTGAAATTTTGTATTTCCAATCGGGTACTGGAGATAATAGATTGAATTTTTTTCAAAATCTGGCTGATTTCACTTTTTTCCGGGAGTATCGATTTCAGTTTTTCCAGAACTTCCCGTTTGTTTGCCAGTTCCTCTTCCATTTTTTTGAGTTTGGGCTCTTCCCTTTCAGCTTTGCGAATCTCCCCGTCCAAAGTTTCGATTTGTTGGGTCAGGCCTTTGATGGTTGATTGGTTAGGCGAATATTGAACATAATAGAAAATGCCCAATGCTATTGCGCCGATTACCAGGAACAAACCTAATTGACCGTACCAGGGTAGACTTTGTAAATCCATGTTATACCGCCTTCTTTGTTATTGGTTCGTTGAATTGGCATACAATGCTAAAGTCGAATACCTCTATGTTTGCTTTTCGTTCTCTCTTGGATGCACGAAGATGTATCTCCGTGAAGTATCCGCTGCTGTCGAGATTGTTCATGAAATCGGCGATCAGATTGTTTGTGAATGCTTTTCCCGACAAAGTTAGTGTGCCTTTAGAAAAATTCAGCTTTGTCAACCATACAGATTCCGGTATTGCTTTAGATAACTCGTCCATCATACGAACCGTCGTCATCTGTTGGCCCTTGAGTTTTTCGATCACTTCTATTTTTTTATCCAGATTCTTCTTGGTTTTTTCCAGTTGCGCGAGAGTTTGAAGGACTTTGTCCAATTCAGCTTTCCGGGCTCTACGTTCAGCCAGGGTTTGTTGTTTATTGTCGATTTCAGCAGTCTGGCTGAAATAAAGATACCCTATGGAACCGAACGTGATGATTACTGCGGCAGCTATCGCAGGTATGTTAAGTTTACTTTCCCTCGCCTCATCTGGAAATGCACCGGTCTCGCCGCCGCCGCCGACATCTTTTTTTTCTGGGCTTAATAAATTTACTCTGATCATTAATCTTCTCCGACTGCTCTGAGAGCCAGGCCCATGGCAACATTAAAAACTGGGGCCATTTCATTGATAAAATCTAAATCGAATTTTTTGGGATTTATCTCAATGTTAGTGAAGGGATTGATTATTTCCACCGGGATGTCGAATCCTTGCGAAAAGAAATCGATGAGAGACTCGAGGTTGGCTGTGCCGCCGCTGAGCATGATGTTGTCGATCCGTCCTTCCGTCGTGTTTGACCGGTAAAATTCGAATGTTTTTTTGATTTCATTTTTCAATTCATTGAATATCAGGTTGACCACCTGCTTTACCGCCGCCGGGGAAACACCTTCAACCTGACGTCCTTTCTTTACCGACTCCGCTTTCTCGTATTTCAGGGATAATTCTTTCTGTATCAAATCTGTGAACTGATTGCCACCGAACGCAATGTCACGGACAAATACGGGGTGTCCGCCCTTGGTAATGACTACGTTTGTGATGGAGGCGCCGATATTGATAATTGCGAGGCTGCGTTGCTGATACATTTCATAATTTTTCAACACACTATTCAGAATTGCGAATGATTCCAGGTCGACAATGTCTGCGCTTTTGTCGGCAATGGTAACGACATTTAGATAATCCTGGAGTTTTTCTTTTTTGACAGCAGCGAGTATAACTCCCACTCTGTCCGGTGGAATATCGGTGGCCTCGATGATTTCATAGTCGATGTTGACTTCTTCTGGGGTAAACGGAATATGAGGACGGGCTTCCCATAAAATATGCTCATGCATTTCGTTTGGATTTAGTCTCTGTACCTCGATTCGTTTCACGATCACCGAACTTCCTGAAACCCCAAACGATAGCTTTTTGGTTTTGGTCTTGCTCTCGTAAAAAACATGTTGGATCGCGTCAACCACTGCGGTTGAGTCCATGATACTTCCCTCAACAATTGCCTGGTAGGGAACTGGTTCGTACCCCAATGCTTCCAGTTCGTAGACGATATCCTTTCCCTTTTTTTTCGGTTTCAATTCTACTAATTTAAGTGCGAATGACCCAATATCAAGCCCCACGGCTTTTTTGGCTTTCATTAGTTTGAATAAAGGCATACCTCATCTCCATTAGGCTTAAAATTCATCTCATTTACTAAGTATCATAGCATATATAAAATGTCAAGCTTATTTTTTGGGTTTTACTGGTATATTGGTGTTGTCAGCGTTTTTTGCATTAAAGCTTTGCGGGGCCGATGTTCTATGAAAAAGTTTTGCTTAAACTGCCTATAAACCATTTAAATGGAGATTGCTAATTATTGATAAATTCTATATATATACCTTAAAATTTGTATAATTTTGGATCGAAATATAAAATAATAAAAAAAAATTTTTTTTTGAGATCAGGCGGTAATGTGCCGGATTTTATATTTCGGAGTTATATTTTGCCAAAGGGACTTTTGGGTGGGCGTTGTACATCTTCGGTCTCTGACCGGAGTTTATTTTTATGTTATAATAATCGAATGTTAGTCTTTGACGCTCTCTATTTTCTGTTGATGTTATTGCTTTTACCGCTGTGGATAAAAAAAATATTGAAAGGTGAATACCGACGTATTCTTCAAAATAGGTTCTCTCCGGCTATACGGGAGAGTGAAGCGACGAGGATCTGGCTACATGCGGTATCTGTGGGCGAAGTAAAAAGCCTGAGAAATTTGATTGAAAAATTGAACGGGCAATTTTCCGGGCGCATTGTTCTTTCGGTCACCACTCCCGCGGGGTATGAATGTGCTTGTCATGAATATAGCGATATAACGGTGATCAATGCGCCTGTGGATCTGACATTTGTGATTCAGCGTTTCATAGACAAAATCAATCCCGGACTTCTAGTGCTGAATGAACTCGAAATTTGGCCCAACTGGATTTTGATGATGAAAAAAAATCGTGTCCCGATGCTACTGGTCAATGGTAGGATATCGGATACGGCATTCAGAAACTACCGGCGTTTTTCATTTTTTTTCAGGAAATTTTTCCCGTTGATCGACGAGTTTGTTTTGCAGGCGGAGTGTTACCATGAGAAATTTGTCCGCCTTGGCGCTCCTGAGGCTAAGATCCAGGTGTGCGGAAATATCAAGGCCGATGAAGCCGATCAAATTTCGCGGTCTATTCCCGGGAAGCCATTGATCCTGGAATACCTGAA
>JAHELQ010000071.1 GCA_024644125.1 Candidatus Aminicenantota bacterium
CCTCTGTCCTGTCGTCTGCGGGTTCGTAGAAGGCCGGGATATTGCGCATATCCAGTGAAAGGTAGTGCTTACCGGGATCGATCGAAGAGACCCTGTACTCTCCCTGGCTGTTGGTCCGAGCCGCCTTTCGCCGGTCCATCAAAACATCGATTCCCTCTAGCAGCTCTTCATCGGGATCGCGGACGCCATTCAGGTTTTCATCCACAAACACCTTTCCCACCACTTTGCTTTTCTTTTTCAAAAGACCGCCGAGAATACCGCCGCCGCGAGCGCCGCCCCAATTGACGGTTTTGTTGATATTGAGAAATATCTGATGATAGAAGCGGCCGTAGGTTACGTCGGAATCGAAGGATATCCGGGAATAAAGATATCTCAGGGCGACATCCATTTTTAAAGAGTGGACGAAGTACACCAACCCGCCGCCGCCGCCGATATTGCTGGTGTCGTAACCAGTATTCTCCTGCCGGTTGAGAGAATATGTGAATTGGAGATCCAGAGAAAGTTGGGAAGCCAGGCCGAGATTGGCGCCCACCTGGGCATTGGAATTCTTGTCGACAAAGCCACTGTCGATCTCCTTCCGGTAGTCGTAATAGCCATTGAGATACAGATATGCTCTGGAAAAAAAACTTCTCCTCACCTGAAACGCGTAACGGCGGAACAGGTAATCCCGGGAAGGCTCGATGCGGTCTTCGTATTTGCCGCCGTTGAAATAAACGCTCCAGTAGATTCGCCTGTACTGCTGAGCCAGTGAGAGGAGCACCATTCCGAAGGAGCTATCGCCAACATCCTGCTGGAGGCGGTAGGAGTTTCTGGAACTCCGGTTATAGCTCACAGACAATTGCGGCAAATCGCGGATCGAGATATTGATCCCCGAACGGTAGGTGGTGTAATCGGTCACCGGACGGTTCAACAATCTGGCGAGGTTTTCATTAAAGGTGTCGATACCGGCGAATACCGATAGAATCTCAAATGGACGGTAGCTCCCCATACATGTAAAACCTTCCCGGTTCCAGGCCAAACCGCCACCAATGTAGGGGAATCCGGGCGTGGCGCGGGTGTAGTAAAATTCGGCGGATGCTCTTTTGCCTTGCCAATACGGCCCAACCTTGACCAGATAATCACTCCGGTTGCCGTCATTGCCCAACGCCAACCTGGCGTCCGCCAACAGATGCAATCCCTCCGCCAACTGGTATGAGCTCTCCATACCGACGACATGATAATCACGGGATTCGAACGGCGCTTCGGCAGACCGGATATCCGACAACTTCATCCAACTGAGCCCCACTGACCAGCGGCGGTTCAACCGGAAGCTGGAAAATATGCCTAATACACTACTGTCGGTATCGCCGAACGTCCAACCGCCGTAAAGGCGACCGCCGAACAAATAAATATCCGAATTTCCGGTTCTCAAGGCGACGCGCCCTCCCTTTAATCCCAGATGGGTTGAGGAATTGAACGAACCATATCGGGCGAGGCCGGACAATGGGAATGAGGTGTACCCATAACTGGCCTCCAGCCTGGCATCGCCGAGCGGGACATCCTGAAGCTCAAGATAATACGACGAAATTTGCTTCAAATCGCGACTGAAATAATAGTTCAAGGATAGGGAAAAAAATCCTCCCCAACTAAATTGTTGCCCAAAATTCAGGAACACATTGTTAAAAGAGGATATAGACCTGGATTCACCGCTGCCGGTGATGATAGATTGATATTGGTAGGACAGCGACAGATTGCCGTTCTCATGGGCGGTCAAATCATGAGAGCCTATAGCGAAGAGCAATGCGGCAACGGTAAAAAGAGTGCGCAGCCTGCGTGAAATTATTCGGATACCTCCAATTTTTGAAATGTGGTAACCGGTTTGCTATCTAAATCACCGGCATCATCCGCATCGAAGAGAAGGATCTCGGCGATATAGACTCCGGGATCGAGTTTTTTTTCGAAAGCGCATTCATAGCCGGCGCTTTCTTTTTTTACAGAGGCGTTCGTCTTTTTTAGGCACTGCTCCAATGGTTCTTTGAGAACCACCTCCGAATACAAATTCCTGATCCGGAATACACTCTGGGGATGTCGCAGCGCTTCCTCCATGCCGCCGGGCTGGAAGGAAAACCTCACAAAAGAGGGTTTCTTTTCGTCGGTTGCCGGTTCGTAAGACACCTGGAAGTTCAAAATCCTTCTTGCTCCGGCCAGGCGGACAGCCTTTTCCACCTCCCGCGCTTCGCTGCCAAAATCCAATTCAAGAGACGCGCGGTAAATTCCTTCAGGGAAATTGCCTTGCAAAGTTCCTTCATACAACCGTACACTATCGCGCAAGATTGACGAATTTTTTTCGTTGATGTTAGGAATTGAAGTTTTTGTGCCTGCGGAGTCTTGCAACACCAATTTGCCTTTGGGACGGATATGAACGTTACCGGTATTGTGAACAATGGCTGCATACTCCAGAATCCGGTCGTCCCCGGTTTGGCGAATCAATACATTGATTATATCCGCGGAAGCATTGATCGTCGGCTTCATGGCGGCATATATAGTGCTCCCGATCCTGGCTGCCACCAATACTTGACGACCGGCGGGGCTCTTCACTTTCCTGGGAACGGTTTGGAAAAAGAGGATCCCCTGGGACTCTCCCACCTGGCCGGCAGGCATTTTCAACGAGAAACGGACCCATTTTTCCTCCCCCGGTTCCAGAGTGAAGGAGGTGGGATTGATGCGGACATAATCCTTGAGGGAATATTGGGCGGTCCCGGCGTCATAGAACCGGATCTTTCCGTTCTCGGACAGGCCGAAATCAGAGAGGTAAACAACGATATCGGTAGTGACCTCAGTAACATTCACAACCCGGATGGAATCGGTAAATGTTTTTCCCGGTGGGATTTTTAACTCGAATATCGACGGCGATACGGAAATAGATCCAAACAACACACTCCCCATTAAAAAAAAACCGGCGATCAAAAACAGGCGGCATCTCGTTTGCTTTATCACTCTTTTCTCCTAAACATAAACTCACATTGATTGCCTAAGACAAATCAATATTCGATTATAACATAAATGATTTGCCAGCTATAATTTCCAGGTAGATCATCCGGTTCGACCTTCAGGGCAAAATCATAAAACAAATGATGGATACCGCTTCCCCCCTGTGTGATTGTTTGAGATACAGCGGTGAAGGGAGTGTACTCACGCTGTCGGTCCTCTTTATACAACAACTGATCCACCCGCATCGACGGATCGCCATGCGCCTGGGCCGACACGCTGAGTTGCCAACTGCCCGGGCTCTCGATCTTGAGCGCGATAGTGGCGTTTTTGTGATTTAACGGGTTATTGCCGCCGGTATTGGGAGTGAATTCATAGAGAACCCCCTCGAATTTTTCATCGAATAGATGTTGCGAGCCGAGCCTCCGCGCCCTGACACCGGAGAAATCTCCTCCGGAAATGGAGCTGCCGAGATGATCCAATTGCCCGAAACGAATCAATTCCAACGGCCCGTATGTGTCGTCGGGATCAGGGCCATCGAGTGACAACATCAATGAGAATTGCTGGGGAAAGAGACTACCGCTACACAAACAGAAAAAAACCAGAACCGCGGTAAAGAGTTTCATGCGCCCATCAATCACTCACAAACGATATGGTGATCATCCAGGTATTCGATCCGGGACCGTCTTCATGCTCAACCAGAAGCCCAATGTCGAAGTAGAAAAAATCCCATGCCTTGTTTCCTGATTCGAGCATTTGTTCGGTTACGCTAAAATCGGTATACCCATGGAATCCATTGGCATTCTTATGGTCCGGCTTCCATTTCAATTGATCCACAGTCACATTGGCGGACGAACTGACAAGGCTCGCGCCGGCCCAGAGTTGCCATCGATCGGATGCAGCCAGGAAGATGGTGAGAGCAGCGTCTGAATGTTGACGCTTGTTATTTTTGCCTGTGCTTTCAAATAGCGAATAAAACGCGCCGATACATTTAGGATCGTCCGGCGACGAAGCCGGCTTCCCGGATCGTTCCACCGGTATCCCCATAACGCCGAGAACATCGGGCGATCCTGCCGAAGCCCTGGAAATGGGAGTCCCTATACTATCTACGTCCCCAAAACTAATCACTTCGTTCAATGAAAGAGCATTGTCCGGGTCGGTACCGTCAAGAAACAAAACGGAAATCCCCCGGACTTCTGCATCTACATTCACTGCGGCATTGGTTTGCCGGGAATGGCCAGCATTTCCGACGACAGAAAACGGCACGAAGGCCGCAAGCACCGCCACAGCAAAATAATTACCGTTCAGCAATTGAATATCAGGTGGTAGTCAATGTATAGGTAATCGTCCAGGTATACGTAGCTGGAGTATCTGTATATTCGACAACCAGGCCGAAATCGTGAAAAAGCAAAAACCGGGGAGCGCCGGCGCCGCCTGAAGTTACATTGGCGCTGACTGCGGAAAAATCATTGAACGCGGCAACCGCGTCTGCATCGTTTTTCCATTTCAACTGCCCGACCGCGACAGTGCCGTCGCCATTGACAGACGCCGTCACATCGAGAGAGTAGGTTGCCACATTCGAACCTCTTCCATAAATACCGAGGGCGGTATTGGCATGATCCGACTCATCATCGGCGCCGGTTGTGCTGAAGAATTGATACAGCGCTCCCACACAAGTGGCGTCCTCAAAGCCGTTGGGGGGAGTCCCCAACGCTGCGGTCACAGGCGAGCCGACGATACCATTCGCAAGCGCGTCGCCATTGGCAATAGCTGTACCGACGGCATCCACATCGCCGAGGTTCATACTTTCTGCGGTAGTATAGGCAGACGTTGCCGTGGGAGATAGATTTCCGTTGGCATCGGTGCCGTCAAGGCGAAGAATCAAAACGCCCCTGATATTGGCATCCAAATTAATGGTGGCCGTTGTCTGGGCGAACGCCGCGGTTTCAGCCAGGAACAGAATCCCTAACGCGATAATTGAGAGAAGAACGATCTTCTTCATATCTGAGCCTCCTTTATTGCATTTTTCTATATTCATTCAAAACATCAACTTCCTTATTTACAAGGTTTATAGTTGCAGTAAATATTAGCATATCAAATGCCAACATGAAAATCAAGTTATATATAAATTATCGGTCCCGCACAGCCAAAATTTGTGACAAACCGGGAACATTTTTGACAAATATTGTCACATTCTACTATTTGTCGTTCTTTAGTTCGGGAATTGTCAAGATCGCACGGATCATATCGATAAGCAGGTAGTACAGGACAAAGAAAATATAACTGGCAAACGGCAGCAATCCTGAAAACAGGATATACATCGCGTTTTCGTTACCCATTCCGAAAGCTTGCATTGCCGAATCACCGAAAAGTTTGATAAAGGAAATGAACAGCAGAACCGTACCGATCGCCACTCCCACGCCGAAAAATATAGGAATCAGCCGCATCAATCCCTTCCCGAAGAAAGTGATGATTCCGATGGCCTCTTGCCCGGCGGAAGTTCCTTCGGTCACGACGACGCTTACCACGGAAGGATTGAAGGAGATCAACGCCATGAATTCGAGAAACAGAAAAACTCCCAAACCATACAGGAATTCAGCGAAACTATCCACCCGGATGGCTGTGACAAGCGCCATAATCAATACGACGACGCCTCCGATCAAGGTCAGAAAGCCAAAACAATCCAGAAAAGCCCGGGAAGAGAGTGTGGTGGGATTGTTACGAATCAGTCCCACTCCGGCGTCTGAAAATCTGTGCGCCGTATACTGCACAACAAATACGAGTATCACCCAGGCGATACCCATCAGGAACGCATAAAAGGAATTGAATTTTATGGCGTACACCATAGTGAACAAGAAACCCAAACCTGCCGCGAAAAGCAACCCGAAGTGACCAATTTTGTATAACCAGGTCACTGCGAATTCAAGAAGTTCCACCGTCAATTTGGCACGGAAGAAAGATACGACCTTTTCCAGTAGATTGACCATCATGAGATGAGCGGGGCCGCCCTCTTTCTTTTTCGCTACCGGTTGTTCCCTCTTTTGTTCTGTCATATTACCTCCTCTAAACATTTTGTGGCAAAACGTTAAAATATATCACACCCCATTTTATTCCTTTGCCTGGAAAAATGCAAGTCTTTGATTACTCGCCAGAATCCCCCTGCTATTATTTTCAAGAGGCGTGATAAGGAAAGTGGTTCATCACCCTGAGGTCTGGGAATAATTGGACGGGATGTTTCAAGGTGTCGATAATATATTCCTTGGCTTCCGCTATAGCCTGCCGGAGCGATTCGCCTCTGGCGATGAAAGCCGCGATGGCGGCGGCGAAAGTGCAACCGGATCCATGATTGTTGACTCCCCCCACCAATTCCGCCTGAAAAATCTTCACGCCTCCGTCATCCGCCAATACATCAATGGCAAAATCCTCTAGATGCCCGCCTTTGACCACGACCGGAACGCCGATGGTTTTGTGCAAATCGCGGGCCGCGGCTTCAAGGTCGCCGGAGCTTTTGATAATATTTCCCCAGAGCATCTCGGCTTCAGGGATATTGGGGGTGATCAGAGTGGCTCCAGGGAAGAGTCTTTTTTTTAGAGTATCGATCGCTTCATCGCGAATCAACTTGCTGCCGGATGTGGCGGCGAAGACCGGATCGATGATCAACGGAATATCCTTGTAATCGTCCAAAACCGACGCAACCGTTTCGATTATTTCCGCCGAAAAGAGCATCCCTGTCTTGATCGCCTTGACAGGAAACCCCTCCAATACAGCGATGATTTGTTTGCGCACCACATCGGTATCGATTGGCTGTATAGCGGTCACACCCTCTAGATTTTGGGCCGTCACTGCGGTGACGGCGCTGGTTCCAAACACACCTAAAGCCGAAAACGTCTTCAAATCAGCCTGGATTCCAGCTCCTCCCCCGGAATCAGATCCAGCTACTGTCAAAGCGGCGGTATCGCCAACCATTCTCGGCATCTTTATTTATTCTTCAATGCTTCGTCCAAAAGGCCACCGAAACCGCCTGCGGATTGCTGATTGGATTTATCCTGTTCTTCGCGGATCCGTTGCATGTCTTTGGTGTAATCATCCTCTTCCTGTTCCATGGTAAGGGAAATCCTGCGGGTTTTCTCATCGATTCCCAGTACCCTGACTTTCACGATATCTCCCACCTTGACCACCTCTTTGGGATGTTCGATGCGCTTTTCGGAGCCCAGTTTGGATATATGCACCAGACCGTCGATACCGGGGAACAACTCGACGAACGCCCCGAACTGTTTCAACCGGACAACCTTCCCCTGAAACTCCTTGCCTTCGGAAAGTTTTTCCACCGCTGCGTCCCACGGATCGTCCAACATAATCTTGACGCTGAGTCCGATTTTCCGCGCTTCCTTATCCAGGTCGATGACCGCAACCCGCAGTGTCTGGCCGGGTTTCAAAACATCCCTGGCATCATTAACCTTTTCAAAAGAGATCTCAGAGACATGCAGCAAACCTTCGACTCCTCCGATATCCACGAACGCCCCGTAATTGGCGACATTGGTAATCGTACCCTCGTAGACTTCATCCAGCTCGATTTTGCTCCAGATCTCCGCCATCTGACGGTCTTTTTCTTTCTGCAAATATTCCCTACGACTGACTACGATATTTCTGCCGTCCTCTTCGTAACGGGACACCATGAAGGTGTAGCTCTTTTCCAGATGTTCATCCGGTTTGTCACAAAATTTCAAATCTATCTGCGAAATAGGACAAAACACTTTCTGCCCTTTGATTTCGACATCAAATCCACCTTTATTGACAGCAACAACCTTACCCTGTAAGGGCCGTCCCAACTCATACGATTCTTGAATGAAAGACTGCCCAGTATCTTGCTGCGTCTTTCCTTTCTTCTCGATAGGAGGAGCGCCCATATAACGGGAGCAAATATAAAATCCACCTTTCTTGCCTACCACAAAAACATTGACCGAATCGCCTTCCGAAACAGTCAGCTTCTCTTTATCCATAAACTGATTTTTCCTGACGGATCCCTCCACTCGGGTCCCCAGATCCAGGAACACATTCTCGTCGTTGATTGCCACGACCTTCGCATCCACCTGGGCGCCGATATCCAGTGATTCCACCTGTCTACCGAACGATTCTTCCAGCATCTGCGAAAAGCTTTGTTCCTCTTGCCCCGGTTCCTGGGGTTTTTGATCGCTAATTATTTTTGCCATGCCTTCCTCGATAAATGATTTTTCTATCCCCTTCTAGCTCTGCCAGATACAACAACCATCAGGTTTTCTTCCAGAAAAGAAAGGAAAAATGCACCCGGAGCTAAAAGCCGATTAATAATGAATTTTAGACTTTTTTTCAATTTTTGTCAAGTTCTGGAATTGCTTGCCGGATTCAGGAACAAAACCGGGGGCTCTGGGCACAGGCACACTATGTTATTTATTCCTCACAAAAAAAAAGCCCGAAAGGCCGGAGCCTTTCGGGCAGTCTTTTAAGGTTGGTTAAATTAATATCAATACGAAATCGAATCGGATGTTTCCAGGTTACTGGAAGAATCATAGGGGATAGAGCTGTGGGTGACATTGGTAACTGTGACAGTGTACGGACCAGTGCATTTTTTCACTGCCGGGCTCAGGATCGTCACAGTACCGTTTGCGCCTGTGACGCCGGAGGTGCTGGAATTGGGGCAACCGCTCCAATTGACATATACTGTCGCTCCGGATACAGCATTGTTGCTCTGGTCCAGAACCGTTATCACGGCGGTGGCCTGATAACTGGTACCAAGCTTTACGATACTCAGGGAAATATCCGCCACGTACATGTAGAGATTACCGATAGCAACATTTTTAGACACATTTCCGGTGGCGTTGCCGTCGTCGGTTACTGTCAGGGAGACATTGTAAATGCCATCGGTGGCATATGTGTGCACAGGATTCTGCGCTGAGGAGGTGTTGCCATCGCCGAAATTCCAGAGCCAGGAGACGATGCTTCCGTCGGAATCGGAACTCTGGTCGGTGAAGTTGACGGTATAATTATTTACGGTAAACGTGAAATTCGCCGTAGGAGGAATATTCGAGCCGCCCTGAGCTTGTTGGACAGCTTCAGCTCCGTCAAGGAGACCATTGCCGAAATACTGGTCCCAACCGGCCGCGCCGATATCGTCGGCGGTTGTTTCCAGGATATTCCGCACTTCGGCGTTGGTGATAGAAGGATTTACCGCGAACATGGAAGCGGCCACACCGGCGACATGGGGCGTCGCCATAGAGGTACCTGTGTAGAAGTAATAGCCTTCTCCGGTAGCACCGAAGGTATTCTGCAACACGCCGTCCATATAACCATCGCCATTATTGTCGTTACCGTCTCCACCCGGAGCCGCGATATCGACATAGGAACCGTAGTTCGAATAGTCGGCTTTCTGGTCCAGATAATTGGTGGCGGTGACTGCCACAGCGTTGGTGTACGCCGAGGGATAGTGAAGCTGGGAAACATTGTCGTTTCCGGCGGCGCACAGAATGATGGCGCCGTTATTCCAGGCGTAATTCACGGCGTTTTCAAGGGTGGAATTGCTTCCATAACCGCCGAGGCTGAGGTTCAGTACTTTGGCGCCATTATCGACGGCAAAATAAATTCCGTCGGCGATCTGGTCATACGAACCCGTACCATCGGCTCCCAGAACCTTCACCGGCATAATGGTCGTACTGTAGGCAATACCGGCCACGCCGATACCGTTGTTTGTGGACTGGGCAATGGTTCCACAGACATGCGATCCATGACCTTCGTCGTCGGTCGGATCATTATCCATGTTGATAAAGTCATAGCCGGCACAAAAGGTTGTCTGGGCCAGGTCTTGTAGCGACTGCTTCACACCGGTATCGATAACCGCGACGATAACGCTTCCGGAACCACTGGTGATATCCCAGACAGTCTCCATACCGATCCTGGTCATATGCCACTGGTAAGGACTATAATAAGGATCGTTCGGTATAGCTGAAGCGTACGCGTATGCATTCTGCTCTGCTACCAGGATGCCGGGCTCGTTTTTGAGCTGAGCCAGAATAGCCTGGGGGTTTTTGTGTTTGTACACGGTGAACTTTCCAACTTTTTTGCTTTCCTTTTTTACTGTCAGGCCATATTTGTCTTTGATATTGTCTTTCTTGACCTTGGTGACAGAAACGTCATAACTGATGATTATTTCATCCGCTACATAGATCGGCTTATCGGCCGCGGTATTAAGGGGTTTTACATTCGCCGCGAAACTAAATACGAGTCCGAGGGCGAAAAAAAGGGTTACGATGATAGATAACTTCTTCACAAAAAGCCTCCTTTTTGGTTTAGTTTCACCAAGGCATTAGTGTAGCCTTTAGAAAATAAATCTTCAATCATCCTTTGGTTGGATTTATAGGATGAAATTTATTGGAGAAAAACCTACAACTTTAGTTGCAATTAATAAAATAGTTGTATTTTTTCTCATATTCTTTTATAATCACAATGAATCCATGTGCATAAAAAAGAAATTGGTGTCAGTGTCGCTGCTCATCATATTTCTACTCCTCCTTTCACTTTTTCTGAATATGAATCTCACAATCATTTCGTCTCTCGGTGAGCAAAAAATATCCTACATAAATCGTCTTCGCGAAAAGATCCTTCAAGCCTTAGAGGTTGAGAATCAATATATCTCGATGTTGGCTGAAGAATGGGCGGCTTCCCAGCAATTAGTGAATTATGTGAGAAATCCAACCAAAAAATTCGAGGAAGAATTATTCGCGAACGAACTTTTTGTCACTGACACGCTCCATTTTATCCTGGTGACGCGAAATAACCGTAGCATTCTATTTCACCGCTGTTTCAGCGAAACTCTTGGCGATATCGATATCCGTCAATTAAAAATCGATAACAAGATCCACGCATTGCACGAACAAATGGATGTATTGCCCGGGGAATTCAAAAATTTTTTCAATACGGAGATGGGTCCTCTGATGATCTCATCTTTCCCCATCCAGGTCTATGGGTCGGAAGATTCAAAAGTGGGCATCCTCACTGTGGGGCGTTTTATCGATAAAAATTTAGTCAAAAAAATTTCCGACAACCTTCAAGAGAATGTAGAAATTTTTCTTCAACACCGCGATGTGGAGTTTGTGGACTATTTGAAACTAGTCGCGCGAAAGGGCTTTAGAATTGAGGAAGACAGCAAACGGATGACCATCCTGTTCCTGCACCGCGATGTGGGGCACAATCCTGCCTTCATACTAAAAATCAACACGGACGACAAGATTTTCGCGGCAGTCAACAGGAGAACGTTTTCGTTTATATTCATCAATTCGCTTTCTATAATTATGATAGCGCTATTGTTATATTTCACGGTTTTCCATTGGATTCTGAAACGGGTCGTCAGGCTTTCAAAATCAGTGGAAAAAATCGAAACCGAAGACAATGCCGAAGTCAGATTGCCCGACGACCCGAATAGCGACGAAATATCCCTTTTGATCGAAAATATCAATGCAATTCTTGAAAAATTGTTGAATGAACGAAACCGTTGCGAAGACATCAACAAAATGCTGGAATCAAAAGAACGCCTCGTCAATTTGGGGCGAATGGCTTCCAGTGTTGCGCATGAAATCAACAATCCCATGTTGGCCATCAGCAATTGTTTGCAAGTCATCAAAAAAGTCAACAACCGGGACCCGGATCTGCACCAGGAGGCGTTGAGCTTGATGGAATCTGAGATTCAACGGGTTCGCGGAATCACGTCAAAATTACTCAGCGATCATCGTTGGGACAAGGGCGAGCTGGCGCAAGCGAATTTACGCCAGGTTCTCAACGAATCACTGGATATATTAAAGTGGGGAAAAAAACTGGAAGGTGTGGTAATTACCACGGAATTTATCGAAGATCCCATAATCTATGGATCGGCCGGAAAACTCAAGCAGGTGTTTATCAATTTCATCATAAACGCAGTGGAGGCAACGGACAAAGGAAAAGGCAAAATCCACCTGGCAATAACGAGGGAACAGCGTGGACAATATTATGAAGTACATTTGACCGATAACGGACGGGGCATTTCTCCTAAAATCAAAAACCGTTTATTCGAACCGTTCGTATCATCCAAAGAAGAGAGTGGCGTAGGGTTAGGGTTGTACGTAGCACACAACATCATTAAAAACCACAACGGGGAAATCATCCACGACGATTCATACAAAGATGGTACCCGCTTTATCATCAAACTTCCAGTCGCAAAGGGAGGCAAAATTGACTGAATTTTTGCAAAAAACGATACTTGTGGTGGATGATAACCCGAATATCCGCAACAGTATGAAGTTATGGCTCCAGAATGAAGGTTTCCGGGTATCGACCGCTTCACGGGGAGAAGAAGCTCTAGAGCAAATCCAACAGCATCCTGTAGATGTTGTATTGGTGGATTTTAAATTGGAAAATGAAACAGGCATCGAGATCGCCGGAAAGCTCAAAGAATGTAAGCCCGATTTACCTGTCATCATGCTCACCGGATTTCCATCCTACGAGACAGCGGTCAAAGCGATGAAAGTCGGTGTATCCGACTATATTTCAAAAGACGAAGACAATAGTAAAATACTGACGATCATTTCCAAAGCGATCACGGATGCGGACAATCTTCAGAAAATCCGGTCCGGATCCGATTCAGGACGTATCCCGATTGTCCTCGCTTGCAGCCACTCCCTAATCCGAGAAAGCCTGGAAACTTTTTTCTCCAAACAAACACAGTTTAAGTTGGAAAAAACCATTTCCTCTCTCGATTACTTCAACATTCATAGAAAATTACCGGAAATTGAAATTGCGCTTATCTGCGCGCCTTGCAATTTTAAAAAAAACAACAATCACTTCAGTAAAATTTACAAATTGCAGCGAGCGTTGCCCAAAACCAAATTGGTCATCATCAATGAAAACCTTGGTGAGCAAGATAAAATTGAACTTCTCAAAATGGGAGTCAGAGGATTTTTCTCGCAAGATCTGGATTCTGAGCAAATGTACAAGGCCTTGCGGTTGATTGACGACGGAGAGATATGGGCAAGTCGTAAAACCCTCATCAAATCAGTCAAAGACGCATATTCGGTTTTCCCCCAAAACCTATCGGACACCACCAAAAATTTCAATCTCACCATCCGCGAGCAAGAGATCTTAAAAGCTCTGTCCCTTGGACTACCAAACCGGGAAATCGCCGAAAAATTATTCATCAGCGAAAGTACTGTCAAAACACATGTAAACAGGGTATTCAAAAAGCTAGGAGTCAAAAACCGCGCATCCGCAATCCTTGTGGCAATGGAAAGCAGCCAATTGCCGGATACCTCAAAAAAATAACGGTTACGCTCCCGCCGCCATTGACTTTTTATCGTTAAACGAATATAACGTTATTTGCTTTAGACCAAGAGGAAACCAATTTTAAATGGGAGACAGATATGACAAGTGAGCAAAACGGCTGGCAACCGGTATTTGATCAATCGGAAGCCGAAAATCTCAAAGCCAAACTTGACGAAATCGCCACAATTCTTGTAAACAAAAAAAACAGCGAAGACGACAAAAAAAAGGGAATCGGATTGATCGGCGGTCTGACCGGCGAGGCGCTATTCCTTTTTTACTATGCAAAGTACACGCAAGACATGGTGTATTACGATAAAGCCATGGAACTATTGACCGACGTATTTGACGCCATCAACGACGGATTCGCCTACCATACCTTCGCGGCGGGATTGGCGGGCGTAGGCTGGGCAGTGGAACATTTGGTACAAACCGATTTTATCGAGGCGGACCCGGACGAAATTCTCGAAGATATCGATACATATTTACATAAAGCCATGATATTGGACATCCAGGAAAAAGGTAACTATGATTTTCTTCATGGAGCTTCCGGTTGCGCTATCTACTTCCTCAACCGCCTGGGCAACGACAAGGCTGGAAAATACCTGGCGGAATACATCGACGAACTGGAAAAGAAAAGCGAAAAAGAGGAAAATGGCGCCGTCAAATGGAAATCGGTGTTGAGCATCGAAGAGGGATTCGAAGGGTATAACCTGAGTTTATCACATGGATTGGCAAGCATCATCGCCTTCCTGGCCAACACAAACCTGCACGGAATCCACAAAGAAAAATCCGCCTCCCTCTTGAAAGGAGCCATCCAATACATGATGAGCAACTCCCTTGACACCACAAAATTCCAATCCAATTTCCCCAGTTGGATCCGGGAAGGGGAACCTCTCAGCCATAGTCGCATGGCCTGGTGTTATGGAGATTTAGGAATCGGCATTTCCTTGTATCAAGCCGCGCTAAGCCTGGATGATAAAGATCTGGAAGAGCGGGCTATCGCCGTCTTCCAACACGCAGCCAAAAGAAAAGATTTGAAAGAAAACGCCGTAGTGGACGCCGGCCTCTGCCACGGAGGCGCCGGAATTGCCCATATATTTAACCGGATGTACAATTACACCGGTATCGAGGAATTCCGTGAAACCGCCAGATACTGGTTCAACGCCACCCTGGCCCTCGCCACTCACGAAGATGGATTCGCCGGCTATAAAGCCTGGCACACCGAAAAATATGGTGGATGGGTCAGTGACGGAGGCATTCTGGAAGGAATCGGGGGCATCGGTCTGGGAATTTTGTCGGCCATATCAGATATCGAACCGGAATGGGACCGGTGCCTATTATGTAGCTAAATTTTATTCTCACTGGAGAGTTTTTTAAAAAGCTCTATCCCCGCCTCCCGGGTATCAAAGGCTCCATCCAGTTGCAATTCGTATAATTGCTTGAGTTTATCGCCCATTTCGCGGCCCGGGGGGATTCCCAGATCCAATAGATCGCGTCCCATGACAATAGGCTGGATGGTGACATTGTCGATATTCCATTCCGCCTTTCTATCCAGCCACCATTGCGACAATTCATCGATCCCATCGAAATCCAGATAGTCCGTTTCCCGCGACCGGCGGTCCGCAAAATCCAGTAAAAGTAATAAAAAATCGTGCCCTTCCAGATCTTTCACTAAACGGGAAACAGCCTTAAATCCAATTTCCTCCCGGTTCCGGTGCAGATCGAATAAACGATGATGGTTCTTGACAAGATTCAACACCACTTTTTTCAATGGAAAATTGCTACGTGTCTCGATCCCCAAATCAGTCAATATTTCTTCAGAAATATTGACCCCCTGGGAATCATGCAATTGAGAAGTGATCGTCATCCTACCACGTTTCCATTCCCAACGGGTGGCTACCGCTTTGCCGACATCGTGGAATAAAGCGCCCAGTAGAAGCGCCAGAGTCTCCTCATTGCCCAGTTGATAGATCCGGCTGAGTTTTCTAGC
>JAHELQ010000526.1 GCA_024644125.1 Candidatus Aminicenantota bacterium
AGATAATTTTCGTATTTCAACCTAGTATATTGTTTTTTGAGATCATGGTATTCCTGAAACATATTCTGTAAATATGCATAACGGCGGATTTTATGAGACACAAAATCAATGGTTTTCTGAAATCCGATCTGAAACGGCGCCGCCATCAGACCAATCCCATTTTGTAACAATGACTTATCATTTTTCAGAATGATGTTGGACGACATTAAAATGAGATTAAAGAACAACACGGCGACCACTGCCACTATTTTTTTTTGACCGCCGTCTTCCTGCCGGTAATACATCAATAATTCCGCCCTACCTTTTTGAGAAGATCGAGATTTTCAAGAATCTTCCCTGCCCCCAACACCACCGAAGATAGAGGATCTTCGGCAATGAATACTGGAAGCATGGTCTCCTCTTTCAGCCGCTTGTCCAGATTGCGGAGTAACGCGCCGCCACCGGAAAGGATGATACCCCGGTCAACGATATCCGCGGACAACTCGGGAGGTGTTTTTTCCAGGGTACTGCGTACCGCCTCCACAATCGTGTGAACGACATGCTCCAGCGCCTCCCTCACTTCGTTATCGTTGATGGTGATGGTCTTGGGAATACCGTGGGTTAAATCCCTACCTTTGATTTCCATCTCGAGATTCTCATCGAGGGGATATGCGGATCCCAGGTCTATTTTTATTTGCTCTGCGGTTCGCTCGCCGATCAACAAATTATATTTTTTCTTTATATATTGAATAATCGCTTCATCCATTTCATTGCTGGCAGTGCGGATGGACTTCGAGATAACGATTCCGGACAGGGAGATCACCGCCACATCCGTTGTACCGCCTCCGATATCGACAATCATATTCCCACCCGGTTCAGTGATGGGTAGATCGGCTCCAATTGCGGCCGCCATCGCCTGTTCGATCAAAATCACCTCGTTCGCTTTCGCCCTCTGGGCGGCATCCCGCACAGCACGCCTCTCCACCTGTGTAATTTCAGAAGGGATACCGATCACGATCCGGGGTTTGATAAACTGGCTGCTCCCGCGAACTTTGCGGATGAAATATTCCAGCATTTTCTCGGTAATTTCGAAATCGGCGATCACGCCGTCTTTCATGGGCCGGATGGCCTCGATATGTGCCGGAGTCTTCCCCAACATCTCTTTTGCCTCGATGCCCACAGCCTGAATCTTACCGGTTTGGCGATCCACAGCCACAATAGAAGGCTCGCGGCTAACAATATTTTTCCCTTTGACATACACCAATGTATTGGCAGTTCCTAAATCTATCGCAAGATCTGAGCTAAAATAATCATAAAGCTTCGAAATCAACCCCATTTATTTATCTCCTTCATCATAATCAATCAATATTCTCACGGCTTGAAAAATCTATTTCAATAAACAATCAGCCATTCTTTAAAAACCCGGTACGCGAAAAAAAATTCTGGGAAATCACTCCTCAAAAATATTCACCTGCCGGGTGATGACAGTTTCGATATTTCCACCTGAAACCAATCTAAATGTGATGGTGTAGTTACCAATTTTCGGATAGGTCATGGTATGGAAAAATTTCCCATCCATATCGATCCGCACTTCGTCGCCGTTGATAAAAAGGTTGGCGTTTTGCTCTGCGTCACCCTTGATCAACACCATGTTCCCACTTACGGAAATCGATTCGATATCCATGCTGGGAGGAGCAGCGGCAAGATCTTTATCGATAAACACACCAAGGACCTTGATACACCCCATTGCCGAAGGAACCCCTTCCAGTTTCGTTTCCCTTTCCACCGGAATGACTTCCCAATAAAACTCTCCGGGTTCGCTGAACTTCAAGAGATCGAGGACGGTTCGGTTTGAGGGGAATTCTTCGTCGTAGAGAACACTTTCCCGCAACGGAGAGCCATACACCTTCACCCGGTAGTCGGCCGGCCTTATTGCGCTTTTCCAACTCAGGTTCACAAACGCGTCGGAAGCCTTACGAATGGCGATTTTTTTACTCTCCGGCGAGATATACTCGGGCGGCGAGAGAATGTCGTGCACCTGCAACGTATTGCTCTTTGCATTCGTCTTCAGAATCGCCATCCTGTCAACCGCCAAATCCTGACTACCCTGCGGGCTTTCGAAAACCGATAGACCTTCATAATTCCATATTTGTATGGAATCACCAGAGGCCCTGATCCTTCCACGGTTGGACAATTTAATTGCGCTAGCGAGAGGTAGGGATATTTTTAAATCCGGCTTTCTGCTCTGGGTGATTTTATTCCAGAAAAGCTCTCCCTCCCGGAGACCAAATTCCTTTGATTTGCGGTTCAGATAAATACTGCTGCCTGGCAATGCGATGAACGAAGTATCGAAGTAAAAGAATTCGAATGAGGTCTGGGAATCTGTCCGCAATTCAATTTCATCCGGCAACACCAACTCGCGGATTTCCACCTGCTCGGTCATGGCGGAATCTTTGTAAAGGTGCCCTCCGTCGGAGATACGGGTGATTTTCAGCTCGGAAACCAAACTCACCCCTGTTCCGGGAACCAATTGAAGACGGTTTAAATAAAAAATTGCAAAAGTAAAAATGACGAAAATTATACCAAAAAAGACCAGACGTATTTTTCTCATGTCTCTATATTAACAAAAAGCTATATGAATTGCAATAAATATACAATGATGGTATATTTTTCTGAAATAGGAATCAACGGACAAATTTCACATTTTTTCTACCAATCCAGGGAACCTTCTATCGATATATCCCATCGCCGAGCCTGAGTCTTAAATCCAATATAATCATCCAACATTTTCAGGTACTTCCGGGCAGGTATGGCCTGTGCCCCGAGACTTTTCAAATAGTCGGAGGGTACCTGGCAATCCACCAGTAAAAAACCCCATTCCGCCAGTTTCCTGCAGGCCGTGATAAAGGCATATTTCGACACGTTGGGCGCCAGATGAAACATGGATTCCCCAAAAAAACATTTCCCTAACGACACACCGTACAATCCTCCCACCAATTCCTCATCCCGCCACACCTCGACCGAATGCGCGAATCCCAACCGGAACAACTCGATATAGGCATCCCGCATCTCTCTGGTGATCCAGGTTCCCGGTTCTTCGGCACGTAAACTTCGGCAGGCTTTTATCACCTGTTCGAATTCCCGGTCGAACGTGACCTGGAAACCGCCCCGGTTCAACATCCGACGCATCTTACGGGAAACATGCACTTCCGACGGGTTCAATACCATCCGTGGATCGGGAGACCACCAAAGAATAGGTTCCCCTTCAGAATACCATGGGAATATGCCGTGTGAATAGGCGGACAACAAACGTTCCGCCGAGAGATCGCCACCTATCGCCACCAAATCGTTTTGAGAGACCATAGGGATCAGACTCGATTCCGGTCAAGTACCAGAGGACACATCGATCACGACTTTCTCATCCCGGATGTCCGCCACAGCTTTTCCGCCCTTTTTTAGTTTACCGAACAGAACTTCGTCAACAAAGAAGCTTTTGATCTGATTCTGAATCAACCGTGCCACTTCGCGGGCTCCAAACAACCGCGAATAACCTTTCCTGGCAAGCCAGTTATAACATTTTTCGGTCACGTCCAGTTCGATCTTTTTCTTCAGCAACACCTCGCCGAATTCCCGGATGTTTTTTCGGACGATCTGCAATACTATTTTCTCATCGAGTCCGTTAAACACTACCACGTCGTCCAACCGGTTGCGGAATTCCGGTGAAAACGTTTTTTCCACCGCTTTATTGATAGCCTCGGTGTTGACGATATTATCGCTGAAGCCGATTTGCGCCCGGCCGATATTGCGGGCGCCGGCATTGGAGGTCATCACTAGAATCACATTACGGAAGTCGGCTTTTTTACCTGTATTATCCGTCAACGTCGCATAATCCATGATCTGCAACAGAGTGTTAAAAATATCGGAATGCGCCTTTTCAATTTCATCCAACAACAACACCGCATGGGGGGTTTTGCGGATGGCGTCGGTCAATAGTCCGCCCTGGTCGAACCCCACATATCCCGGAGGC
>JAHELQ010000527.1 GCA_024644125.1 Candidatus Aminicenantota bacterium
CGTGCCGCTTCCCACCTATCCCTTTGACCGGCGTCGTTGCTGGCTGGAACCCACGGATGAAGACAGAATGCGGATTCGCCGTCAACTTTTGGCCACCGCAATCGACAGCCGCTACGCCCGTGAGGTGAATCTCGGCCTGGTGGACAAATGCCTGGCGGAATCGGAAGATATCGCCATCTATTCCACTGTGTTCAGTCCGGCAAAACACTGGCTCTTGCGGGATCATAGAGTGGCGGGCCAGTGTGTGATGGTGGGGACAGGCTATCTGGAAATGGCGGCTGAACTGGGGCGGATGCTCTATCCGGGAGCCAATCTCATTGTGCGCGATTTGGTGATCGCGAGCCCCATGAAAATTGAAGAAGCAGATACGCAGGAAGTACAAATAGTTGTCTCCAGCAAATCCGCTGGTTTTGATTTCCGCGTTGTCCACCGGGACGGCAAAGGTCCGGCTCCAGACTTTTGGCGAGAAGACGCGGCAGGAGCCGTAGCCGTGTTGGAGGACGGAGACGCTGAAGCTCTGGATATCTCCGCCATCGAGCGGCGTCTCGAAGAGGTTCACCGGATAGAGAAACGGGATGGGCCGTTGCCGGAAGACGCCTTCGTCTGGACCGGTCCCCGTTGGGATTGCTTGCGTATGATTCACGCCGGCGCGGACGAATGCCTTGGTAAGTTGGAATTGGCTGGAGAGTTCAGAGGAGATCTGGAGGATTTTTTTCTTCACCCGTCTCTCGTGGATACCGCCATCCATATCGGCAGCGGCAGGCTACAGGGGAATTACCTCCCTCTCGCGTACCCGGAAGTGAAAATTTGGGGACAGGTACCCGCCGACGCGGTGTGCCATGTCAGAAAAAAAGATGCGGACGATGGCGAGATCGTGCGCTTCGACATCATTTTGGCATCTCCCAGGGGAGAGGTGGCGGTACAATTGAGAGATTATACCCTCAAGCGGGTTCACGGAGACGTAACGACGCCGACTTCCCGTCGAATGTTGCATCATCTCGTTTGGGTGCCCAGGGAAGAATCCGGTAGGGCCGGTAGGGGGACAGGTACCACCGGAGATAGGCTACGCCATTGCCGGGTGTGGGTGATTCGTTCTGGACGGGATGTTTGGGAAGATGAACTGCTGCGGTGTTTAAAGAAAGATAGGCCAGATCCAATAGAGATTCACCGGGATGACGATGATTGGCTGCAACGGGTGGAGGTGGTGGATGGGGATATCGTTATCTTTCTGTCCATTGGGAGCCCCTCGACTGAAACCGAAGTTGAGATAGATCTCTTCCATCTGTCGCAAAAAATCATAAAGGCTCAGACTAAGGAAATTCAATTGACGATCATCGCCAACTACGCGGCCGCCGTTTCAGGCGACGAGCCGTTCCTCTTGCCGCGGCACGCGGCGTTGTTCGGTCTGGCGAAAGTTCTTCCCCAGGAGTACCCGGCAATTTTTTGCCGCGTGATCGATGTGGATCTTGAAGCCGGCGTCGCAGGCGTTATCGACGAAATCTTCTCGCCGGAGCATACGGCGGTTGTGGCGGTGCGCGGCGAAGAATGGTTCGTTCAAGAATTCCGATCCATCGATGATGTGGTCGATCCCGAGCCTGCCGTAACAATCCGGGAAAACGGCGTCTACATTATCACCGGAGGTTTGGGGGGGATTGGCCTGGTATTGGCGGAGAAGCTGGCATCGATGAAAACCGTGACGTTGGCGCTTCTCAACCGGTCCGCGGCATCGACTCAAAACGACGCGCTTCTGCGAATCCAGGCTAAGGGTTCGACCGCGGTGTGTTATGCCGTCGATGTGGCGGACCAGGAAGTGTTGGCTGGAGTTCTGAGAGAGATTCGCCGGCGATTCGGCGCCATTCACGGTGTGATCCATTGCGCCGGAGTGGCGGGGAAGGGTTTGCTGGCGGATAAGGACGAAGAGGCCTTCCGCAATGTTCTGAAGCCCAAACTCCAGGGCACTCTGGCGCTGGATTGGGCCACCGCGAACGATGATCTCGATTTTTTCATTTTGTGCTCCTCTCTCACCGCGCTCACCGGCGCGCCCGGGCAAAGCGACTATACGGCGGCCAATTGTTTTCTGGACGCGTTTGCCGCCCACCGGACAAAAGTGGGGAAGCCCACCCTCGCCATCGGCTGGACCGGTTGGAAAGAGGTGGGAATGGCCTATCGTTTTGGAGCCGACGATACGAACGATATATTCAAGAATATTACCAATAAAGAAGCCGCCGTCGCCTTTGAGAAAGTTTTGGAGATGAAACTCCCTCATATCCTGATCAGCCCTCTGGATTTGCGTTTATTGGCGGAAAGGGAGAGCGAGCTTCCAATCCACCTGTCCGCTGATTTGTCGGAAAAACTAAGGCGGCTACGCAAACCTGCATCGCGTTCGCAACAGGACATCGCGCCCAGAGAGGCGATTCTCACCGGTCGCGAAAATGGGGCGTACACGCCGGCCGAACAGCGAGTGGCCGCTGCCTGGTCGATGGCGTTGGGATTTGAAGAGATAGATGTCTACGCCAACTATTATGAATTGGGAGGCGATTCCATCAGCGCTCTGACAATCGTGAACCAATTGAACCGGCAATTGCGGACGAATTTTTCTGTGGCTGATCTATTCAACAATTTGACTGTGGAAGAATTTGCCCGACTGGTGGAGGATCGAACCGATATCGATGGCGGCGGAACCGCTGAAGAGCTTGATACAGAAAGCAGTATCACGGCTGTGAATCCAGCACCCCATCATCCTTTGTCGGCAGCCCAGAAAAGATTGTTTATATTGGATCAATTCGACAACCGCCACACCGGTTACAACTTACCGGATGTGCAAGTGATCGAAGGAGATCTAGATGTGGAGAAACTGCGGCTGGCGTTCATCGCCCTCGTGCGCAGGCACGAATCATTGCGTACCTCCTTTCATCTGGTTGACGGCCGGCCGGTGCAGGTGGTGCACGAAGAATCGGATTTTCATCTGCCGATACTGGAAGAGGAGGATCGCTCACTTCGGGAATTCATCGACAACTTCATCCGCCCCTTCGACCTTGGGTTCGCTCCACTTTTGCGGGCGCAAGTGGTGAAAACAGGGGCGAACCGTCATGTTTTGATAATGGATTGCCACCACATCATCGCCGACGCCATGTCATGCGAGATCATGATGAAGGAGCTCCTTCTCCTGTACGGCGGCGGAGCGCCTGCTCCATTGCCGGTTCAATACAAAGATTTCGCCGCCTGGCAGAACAAGTTGCTCGAGTCCGGAGCGATCGATCGGCAAAAGGAATATTGGCTCGATATTTATAAAAACTCCATCCCCTCCCTTGACTTGCCTCTCGACTTTCCCCGCCCGGCTATCCAGAGCTTCGCCGGCGACCTGGTGGAGGCGACGTTGGAAGAAGGCGATACCGCCAGGCTGGTGGAATTTTCCCGCCAAAACGGAGTTACAGTGTACATGTCGTTGTTGACGGCGCTATATATTATTCTACACCGCGTCAGCCGCGGGGCGCAGGAAGACATCGTCGTGGGATCCGCCGTCTCCGGCCGGTCCCACGCGGATGTGGAAGGTTTGGTAGGCATGTTTGTCAACCTGCTACCCATCCGCAATTATCCATCGGCGCAAAAAACGGTGGCGGCTTTTTTGCAAGAGGTCAAAGAGAGCGTTCTCGCCGCTTTTGCAAACCAGGATGTCCAATTCGACCAATTGGTGGAGGATTTGGAGATCCCCCGGGATTTTAGCCGCAATCCGCTGGCGGATGTCGAATTCTCGTTCATGAGTTTTAATAAACCCGCGCTAGCCATATCCGCTCCAGCCAACGGGGGGTTGAGAATGTACCGGCCCGACGATGTGCTCAAAGATTCTTCCAAGGCGGACATCACCCTGTTTTGCAGCGACGGGGACAGGCTGGCGTTTATGTTCGAATATTGCGTCGCTTTGTTCAAACGGTCTACCATCGAACGCTTCTCCGGCTATTTTATCGCCGTCATCCAGCAGATGGTGCAAAATCCTGAAGTCGCCG
>JAHELQ010000072.1 GCA_024644125.1 Candidatus Aminicenantota bacterium
GGAGCGGGAAAAAGACGGGGAATACAACCGCTTCGACGATGCGCTCCGTAACTATTTTAAAATCTGATATCTCCGGCCCGGCTTATTTGTAACGGATCCATTTCAAGATCTCATGGATCGACGGCTTCTTCCCGTACATCAGGAGACCTGTACGAAAGATTTTTGCTCCCAACCAGGCCAAAAACCAGGTGAACAACGCGCTCAACAGCAGCGAGAGCATCACCTGCCACATCGATGGCATGGCGACGCTGATGCGCATAAACATCAATGTGGGAGAAAATAGCGGGAAAAGCGACGCCACCACAACCGGAAACGAATTGGGATTCTGGGTCACCATCACCCCCAATACGAAGGGAATGATCAACAGGTAGGAAATGGGCGCCGAGAATTGCTGGGCCTCCTGGTCGGTATTTACCGACGCGCCGACGATCGAGAACAAGATGGAATACATGAAATAGCCCAACACGAAAAAAACAACGAAATACATTGCCAATTCCAGCGACAAGAAGTTCATGACGTCTATATTGAGATTGAACGCCTGCTGCCCGATGAACACACCGGCGATCACGATCCACAACGCCACCTGCGTCAGCCCCGCCATACCGATGCCGAGGATTTTGCCGTAAAAAAGATTGCGGGCGTTCGTGGAAGAGATCAACACCTCCACGATGCGACTGTTTTTTTCTTCCAGAACCCCGCGCATGATCAATTGACCGTACGCCATGATGATGGAGAATAAAATCGTCAACATAAACACGGACATGATATATTCCATATCGGAACTGGACTTTGTAACTCCCGCTTTTTTCACTTTGAATGTATCCACCTCTATGCCGCGGGTGGCTTCCCGCACGATCTCCGGATCGATGTGTTGTTCGAAGAGTACTTGCTTCGATATGATCTCTTGAACAGAGGCGGAGATATATTTATTGGTCTCGAAGTCCGACACGTTCAAGGCGTAAAACTGCACTTTGCGGCTATTTTTGATATCCGCCGGAATCAGCAAAAAACCATCCACTTTTTTTTCGAGAATTTTTCGCCGGTATTCATTCACCAACGAAGCCTCGCTGCTGGTTTGAGCCGCAACAGGGTGGAAGGTCAGGATATCGTTCACATCCGCGCTTTTCTCTATCAATTGTTGCCCCACAATCCCGGACAGGTCAACAATATCGATGGTTTTTTCGCCGCGGCCGTACTTGCTGATAAGAATGGGGAGAAAAATAAACGCTCCCATCAGGGCCGGAGTCAGGATGGTTGAGATGATAAACGATTTTTTCTTGACGATCATCCGGTATTCTTTTTTGATAATAGTCCACATCTTCATGGCCGGTCTCCTCTTTGTGGAAGATTGTCCTCTTCGACCGTTTCGCTCGCCTTGCGGATGAATATGGAATTGAGAGACGGCTCCGTAATCCCGAACCGGCTCACCGATACGTGGTTCACCAATTGTTTCAGCAGATCGTCTTTGAAACCGAGGTCCAGCAATTCGATTTCCATCTCTTTTCCATAATCCCTGTATTCTTTGATATAGTCCAACGAGTCGAGGAAGCGCGGGTCGCCCTCGTACGAGACAGTGATGAAACGGGTTCCAAAATTGGACTTGACCTCCCGCAGAGGTCCATCCAGTACTTTTTTACCCCGGTTGATCATGCAGACCGAATCGACGATCTTCTCCGCGTACTCCATCAGATGTGTCGAGAAGATGATGGAGATCCCTTCGCGTTTCTTCTCCAGGATAATGTCCTTCACCAATTCAATATTGACCGGATCGAGACCCGAGAAGGGTTCGTCGAGAATCAGAAGCTCTGGAGAGTGAAGGATGGTGGTGATAAATTGCAATTTTTGAGCCATCCCTTTGGAGAGCTCTTCGACCTTTTTTTCGCAATAATCAGACAGGTCGAATTTTTTTAGTAACTCCCCGCCCTGTTCCTTGATGTCGCGGGACTTCATCCCTTTCAACTCTCCAAAGAAGCGCAGGGTTTCCGATACTTTTAGTTTCCGGTACAGGCCCCGTTCTTCAGGCAGGTAGCCGATCCGGTCCTTCAGCCTCTCGGAGAAATGTTGCCCCAGAATCTCGATATCCCCTGAATCCGGGGCGATTATATTCATGATCATACGTATGATGGTGGTTTTCCCGGCGCCGTTCGGTCCCAACAAACCAAGGATTTCACCTTTCTTCAATTGCAAGGAGAAATGATCCACCGCTCGCTTTTCGCCAAAATCCTTGACCAGTTCCTTCACCTTGAGTACAGTGTCAGTCATGTTGGTTAATGGTCTTCGTCTTGTGTAAATTCCTGGTTGTAATTCTTTCTCAACTCAAGCAACCGCCCGATGTGGCTCAATTCCTGGTTGATGATCTTTTCGATCAAATCCTGGTTTTTATCTGTGATATGTTTTTTGATACTGGAATAGAGAACCACTGTGTCCTTTTCGAAATTGATGGCCAGATCGATGGCTTCTTCAACTGTGGCGACTGATTTGATGCGGTTGCTGGTCTCGCCGGAGTCGCCGAACATATAGGTTTGAAGAAAATCTTTCTTGAATATCTCGTACGATGCTTCCAGTGTTTCAGAAGAATCGAAATTCGGTCGCTTTTCTTTCAATTGTTTGAAGAACATCTCGTGCTTCAATTCTTGTTCCGCCAATAAATGGAACAATTTGATGGTTTTGAGGTTGTCGAATTTTTTTGCGGTTTCGGTATAGAACGCGTATCCGTTCATCTCGATTTCGATCGCGAAATCAAGGATATCCTCTCCTTTAATCTCTTTATTCATATTTATCTCCTTTATTTAAAAAATTTCGTAATGATAAAAAATAGCAGCATTCCGTATCCCGGCCAGTCCCGGTAACGTACACAACAATAATAGCAAAACCGCTCTCCGGTGTCAAGCGATGAGCGTTACGCCTCATGGATGTGTTTTTGCGGACCTAATACCGATTACCAGGGATACTGATTCCGGTCCAGGCAGTACTGGCCGCCGGCCGGCCCTGAGAGTTCCAGAGCGATAGATATCATCGTCTCGTTCACGGGCACATACGGGCACTGGAACCGGATCGTATATTCTCCGGGCGAGAGATTCTCGAACCTGTACTCCAGGTCGTAGAGACACAGGCAATGGCATCCCGCCATCTCTTCATTCTCGATGATGGTGATCAACTTCCCGGTTACAACCACCTCGGAGGTCAGGCTGCCGGGGCAACAATTAAACCCCGAATTCACATGCTTCAAGGTCAATGTCCCTCGCCCGTCGTAGTCATACTCCAGGCACTCTTGCATCCTGATTTGCGCCATTCTCTCCAGCGTCCCCCCGGGTAAAAGTTTGCAGCCATTGTAGTTCAATAACGCTCCAACGATGTCTGGCTGCCCCGCCTCGTTTGTCTTGCAACCGCCCAGGCCCACGAGAGCCTGCGCCGCCAAAATAATCACGAAAAACTTGAACGCTGCACGCATGGTATCACCTCGATCCTATGAATATAATAGTACCTTTTTCCCGAATTGTCACCCATGCCTCCCACAAATGAATATTCCAGCGTATCGCGGCAATCCCCGAATTCGTCGCCTAAAAATCGCGGCCAGTCTGGCCGCGCCGTAAAAAAAGGGTGGATAACCAGTCGTTTATCCCATTGGAATGTCATGAGGGGAGAGTCTTTTATGGAGGGCATTTCCGGATCCATTTCGGCTGGTATCGAAAATGCCTTCTTGATTCATAGGAGGCGACTATGGAAAGGAAAATGATCATGGTCATCGTTTGTCTGGTTTTCTTTGGGAATTTGGCAGCGAAAGCCGTCCCGCCGGTGCATCGCGGCGAGATCGCGATCCCTTTGGCGTTCACCGAAAACAGGGGGCAGGTTTGCCAGGAGGTTCTCTTTTACGCGAAAACGCCGGGCTGTAACGTCGGCGTGACGAAGCGGGGGTTGATCTTTTCGGATGGATCACAATTGCGGCTTCTGGGAGTCAATAATTCGACAATCATTGTGCCGGTGGGCCCCCCGGTGTCAAAGGCCCATTTTTTTGTGGGCAACGATCCAAAGCGGTGGCGTACCGGGGTGGATTCCTACGCGGCGGTTCTCTATCGTGATATTTATGACGGCATCGATCTGAAAATTTATGGCAATGAGCGCCATATCGAATACGATTGGATCGTCACACCCAACGCCGATCCGCGGAAGATCCGGTTTACCTATCGAAATGTGAGGGAAGCGCTTCTCGACACCGAGGGGAACCTGCGGATCGACACTGTCACGAATCGAGCGCAGCATAAACGCCCAGTCGCCTACCAGATCATAAACGGTAGGAAGGTAACCGTCTCCTCTTCGTTCAGGGCGTTGAAGGGGGGGGTGTTTGGTTTCGAGGTCGGGGCCTACGACCCCGCGGTGGATCTGGTGATCGATCCGTTGATGTTTCGATTCGCCACCTACCTTGGTGGAACGGACTCGTCGGATTCGTTCGGATGTATCATCGTCGACGAAAAAGGATTCATCTATATATGCGGGGAGACTTTTTCGAGTGATTTTCCCGTGGCCTCGGCGATTCAACCTAAGCTGTCCCTGAAAAGGGATGGGTTTATCGCCAAAATCGATCCGGAGAACAGTCAATTGTTGTTCTCGACCTTTTTGGGGGGAAGCGGTCATGATACCTGTAGTGATTTGGCGCTGGGACCTGGTGGCTCGCTCTATGTGACAGGAACGTCCAATTCTCTGGATTTCCCGTTGAAAGATCCATTTCAGGCAAACCGGAAGGGGCCGACAGACGTGATTGTCGTCAAATTGAGCGCCTCCGGTGACCGGCTGTTGTATTCGACTTATCTGGGGGGGAGCGAAGGCGACAGTGGAGAAGCTATCGAAATAGACGCCGGAGGGGCCATTTTTCTGACCGGTAGGGCGGAAAAGGAGTTTCCCCTGGTCAATCCGATCATGACATACTCGGGTAGCTCCGACATGTTTGTGGCCAGGATGGCGCCCGGAGGGCAAAAGTTGATGTATTCGACATATATCGGGGGAGGTTCTCAAGAGCTTGGCCTGGACATGTGCCTCGACGAAGATGGGGCTGTGTTTGTGGGCGGCTACACAATGTCGCCTGATTTCCCCATTGTCAATGGGTGGCAAACTTTACTCGGCGGTATGGGGGATGTGGTGTGTGTCAAATTGTCGCCGGATGGTCGGACTATTCTCTTCTCCTCCTTTCTGGGGGGCAGTGATGATGATAAAATCAGTTCCGTCAAAAAAGGGGCGGATGGATACTATTACATGGAGGGATGGACCTTCTCACAGAATTTTCCGGTGAAGAACGCCTTTCAGAAAGAATCGGGTGGCGATTTCGACGTTTTTTTGGCGTGTGGCGATATCGGCGAATCAAAGTTGGTGTTCTCGACCTATTTTGGGGGCAGCGCGCTCGATCGTGGCGGTGACGTCGAATTGGGGAGCGACGGTCGAATTTATCTGACCGGAAACACCCACTCGACGGATTTTCATCTACAGAACCCCATGCAGTCAGTCATAAAAGGGGAAGGTGATTTTTTTATCTCCGTCTTCAATCATGACGCGAGTGTTCTGGAATTCTCCACCTATCTGGGCGGGAGGCTGAGCGAATTAGGCGGCGGGGGGATGGCCGAATTGGACAAGGACGGGAACCTCTATCTGTTTGGGCGCACCTGGTCCTCCAATATGGTGATAGCCAATCCCATCCAGGGGAATAACCACGGAGGAGGCGATTTGTATTTGGCGAAAATGAGACTGGCGGATGAACCTTCGGTCGAAATCGTGGCGCCGGAGTCCCACACAACCGTGTCCGGTATGGTGGGGATCGAGTTGGAGCCGAAAGATGAGGCCAATGTGAGAAAGATCGATCTCTATATCGACGATAAGCTGGTATTTACATATACGGACATGGATTCGCCGCTCAGGTATGATTTGGATACTTCCACCATAAAGAATGGACTTCACCTGATTTTTGTGAGTCTTCTCGACAAAGACGGATACTACGCGTACGAGGAAGCCTGGATCAATGTGCAGAACGCCGAAATTGTCCTGAATGTCAAGCGAGTAGACGACCGGGGCTGGCTAGTCCGCAAGGCGTGCGCGCAACTGGTGTTCTCTGTCCAGAAACCGTCCGGGTTACTGCCGATCACCGCCTATGACATCTACCGCCAACCAGTGAACGGTGAGTTTCGAAAAATCGCCAGTGTCCCGGATTCGGAGCCAGGCTTGCTCAAGCAGTACTACACCTTTATCGATCCCGGCCTTCCCAGTGGACAGACCTGTTCCTATCGAATCCTGGCGGTTTCTGAAACCGGAGAGGTTCTCGGCGCCTCAGAAATCTGTACCCTGTGACCGGTGAAAGGTTGGACCGGGACAGCCAATTGAATCAGGAAAAAAAGCGGAGATCTGGATAACCGGTGGGTTATGCGGGATAACCGACAGGTTATCCCCGCCCCGCGCCACCACCGGATACCCTGGTTACCGTCAGACATCCGGTGGGAATATATGTGGAACCAGAAATGCAAGTTTGAAAGGCGGTGGTGACATCAATCCATATTAGGAGAAATATGATGAAAACAACTATGATTCTCAGTATTCTTTTCCTGTTTTTTGGGGGGAGCGTGGCCGCGAAAGCCGCTCACCCGGTGTCCGGGGGGACGGTCGCGATTCCGTTGACGTTTGTGGAAAACAGGGGACAAGTCCGCCAGGAGATTCTCTATTACGCCAAAACGCCGTCCTACCGAGTGGGCGCCACAAAGCGTGGCCTCTGCTTCGGGGATGGGGCGATGGTGCGGTTTGTGGACGCGAACCCACGCGTAATCATCGAGCCTGTGGGGCAGAGCGTGTCGAAAGCGAACTTTTTCTCCGGCAACGATCCAACCCGGTGGCGGACTGGCGTCGACGCCTACCCGGCGATTCTCTACCGGGGGATTTACGATGGCATCGATCTCAAGGTCTATGGGAATGGGCGTGACATTGAATACGACTGGATCGTCAAACCCAACGCCGACCCGACGCAGATTCGGCTCTGCTTCCAAAACGTGAAAGAGGCGAAGCTCGATTCGGAGGGGAACCTCCAGATCGAGACCGCTTCGAATCGATTTTTTCATCGACGCCCGGTCGCCTATCAAATGATCAAAAACAAGAAAATAAAAATCGAAGCGACCTTCAAAAAACTGGAGCGGAACCTCTTCTGCTTCTCCCTCGGAGAGTACGATCCCGAGCACGAACTCATCATCGACCCATTGATTACGCAATTCGCCACGTATTTAGGAGGGGCGGGCGAAGAAGATATGTGTTTCGGGGAGACTGTGGACAGAGACGGATTCGTATATTTGTGCGGGAGAACCGATTCTCTCGATTTTCCGCTGTCTGGTGCGATTCAGGATTCCAAATCAAGAGCTGATGATTGTTTTGTTTGCAAACTCGATCCGGCGGAAGGCAAACTCCTGTTCTCCACTTATCTGGGTGGGCACGGAGACGAGCGTGCGTACCGGGTCGCCGTGGGACCGGACAATTCCATTTATGTCGTCGGTGTGACCTATTCCGGCGATTTTCCCGTAGTTGACCCGCTTCAAGGCGACCATCACGGCAACGGCGACGCGTTTGTTTGCCGGTTGTCCGCGAATGGAGGCCGGTTGATTTATTCGACTTTCTTGGGTGGGAGTGGGTACGATGCGGCAAAAGGGGTCGCGGTAGACGGCAACGGCGATATATACCTCACCGGAGTCGCAGCGGAGAATTTTCCCTTGAATGGTCCTGTGATGGGTTTTCAGGGCGCGGGGGATGTTTTTGCAGTCAAACTAGCGGCGGATGGCCAGAGTTTGATCTACTCGACCTGCATTGGTGGCGGCTCGTATGATTCCGGCACGCAGATTTGCGTCGAAGAAGACGGATCCGCGGTTTTGGTTGGGATTACCGATTCTCCGGGCTTTCCGGTGGTTGACGGTTGGCAGGCGCGGCATGGTGGAGGGCGCGATACGTGCATCGTAAAATTGAATCCCGAAGGCGGGGATATCATGTTTTCGACATTCATCGGCGGAGACCGGGACGACGAGTGTTACGCGATCGAACGGGATTCGAGCGGCTTCTATTACCTGGCGGGTTCCACCCGGTCGGGAAATTTTCCAATCAAGGACGCCTGGCAATCCAGGATCGCCGGGGCCGTCGATGCGTTTTTGCTGGGCGTCGATCTAACGAAGAAACTCCCGCTGTTCTCGACTTATTTGGGTGGGACTGGAGACGACTACGCGCGGGACCTGGCAGTGGGATCCCGCGGAGGTATCTATGTGGCCGGTCAGACCTATTCATGGAATTTCCCTTTGAAGGAGGCAGATCAGGAGGACAAGAGATCGAAGTATGATTTTTTTATCGCGAAATTCAACGCCCGCCCTTTCAATTTGGTGAGTTCCACTTATTTTGGGGGGAGAGGAAATGAAGTCATGGGGTTCAGCGGAGTGAGCCTGGACGGTTACGGCGATATATATGTCGCCGGCAGCACGAGTTCGGAATCTTTGCAGACGAAGCGGGCGATAAAAGTGAAAAATAGCGGCGGATATGACGTGTATGTCGCTAAATTCAAGGAGGACCATTCCAGATGGGTTCGTATCCTGAATGTCGAGCCGCATCAGGTGGTTACGGGATTCGTCGAGATCTTGCTCGAAAGAAAAACCGATTTGCGGCTGGATTTCGTCTACTGCTACATCGATGGGGAGTGGACGCAGGATATGAGGGGATCCGGGGATAAGTATTTTTGGAACTCTTGCGGAGTCGGGAACGGTCTCCACTGGATTACAGCCAAATTGGAAAATAAGGAGGGGCTCGTCAGGTATGATACGGTTCCCGTGCTGGTGAACAATGTGATCGTCACTCTAAGCGGTACGAGGAAAACCGACCGTATCTGGTTAAAAAAAATCGCTCTGGGAGTTATCGAGTTTGCGGTAAAAAAAATAAGATCTCCGATGATTGATCGTTATTGCGTTTTCAAATGGACTGGGTCCGGAAAAGTGGAAAAAATCGCAGATATACCCGAAACCAATCCCGAACGAACCACTCAAACATTTAAATATACAGACATGAAGCTTGACCCGGGTAAGCCTGCTATTTATTTTATTCGCGCCTTTTCAGAAGATGGAAATATCATCGGTATTTCCAACAGGATGGAATTATAGGAATATTATTGACCGTGAATGTCGAGAATCTATTTCAGTTGTAGAATTTTTATTTTAATTATGATACCATTGAGAGGCAATTTTTATTAGGTGGCAGAACATTGATGATGAAACCGTTTGAGGTGTTTTCGACAACTGCCGATGTTGGCATTCGGGTTTGTGGAAGCGATTTTCGGGAATTATACCGCAACGCGGTATTGGGGTTCAACGAATTGGTCTTCGGGTACGGCGCGGAAATGGAGCGTCTCGACGAACAAATCCCCGAGTTTCGCGATTGGGAATTCTCCGGTGACAGTCCTGAGAATGTCCTGGTGAACTTGTTGAGCGAAGTCTCGTTCATGTTGTACACTAAGGGCAACATTACGAAAGAGCTGGACATCTCCCAGGCCGCTGAAGCTTCGGTGAAAGTCCAATTTTTGGTGGTGCCTTTACCACCGGAAATCCAGCCTGAGTTGGAGGTCAAATCCGTGACCTACCATAATTTGAAGGTTGAAGAAAAAAATAATTTGAAAACCGCTGAAATCATCGTCGATATATAATATTATTATTCGGTGTGGATGAATAAGATCCATGCCTGGTATAGGAAGGACCCATGCAAATAAAAAATTTCGAAAAAATTTCGCCGTTTCATTGGCGGTTGGGAAAAATATATGACAAAGACATGAATGTGGACGCTGAAATCTTCGCCACAGAAGAGATTCTAGCCAACGCCATCGAGGACTTGTCGATCCAGCAGGTTATCAATGTGGCGTCTCTTCCCGGAATCCTGTCTCCGTCGCTTGCCATGCCTGATATCCATTTCGGTTACGGGTTTTGTATCGGTGGTGTGGCGGCTTTCCCGGCGGATACTGGGATTGTGTCTCCAGGCGGAGTTGGTTACGATATCAATTGCGGCGTCCGTTGCCTGACCACCGGACTGGAATTGAAGGATGTGGAGGCGCATCTCGACATCCTCGGCAGTTCCATTTTGCGTGATATTCCCACAGGTATGACCTCCCGCAGCAACCTGAAGTTGAGTAAAAAAGCATTTATGGGATTCATCAAAAATGGAGCCCGAGAAGTGGTTGATCATATCTCCGGCAATCCTGCGGACCTCGAATACATCGAATCAGGCGGCCGGTTGCCCTTCAACGCGCCGGAAATTCTTAGCGACAAGGCCCTCGAACGGGGAAAAAACCAGATCGGTTCGTTGGGCTCCGGCAATCATTTTATTGAAATTCAAATGGTAGATGAAATATACGACCAAAAAACCGCGGATGTGTTCGGCCTTCAAAAAGGGCAGATCAATGTGATGATTCATACCGGGTCCCGCGGTTTCGGCCATCAGATCGCATCGGATTACATCGAACGTTTGCGCAAAAAAAATCTCAAGAAGATCAAAATCAAAGATCCACAGCTCATTTACGCGGAGATTCAATCCAAAGAGGGCGGCCAATATCTGGAAGCTCTGAACGGCGCATCCAATTTCGCCTGGGCTAACCGGCATATGTTGATGGAGACGATTATCGAGATCTTCGAACACCGGCTCGGGGCCGGTAGGGAGAAGCTGGGAATCAGGTTGTTGTATGATCAGGCCCACAATATCGCCAAATTCGAAACCCACGAAACCGGCGGTGTGAAGCAAAAGCTCCTGGTTCACCGCAAAGGCGCCACCCGGGCGTTCCCTCCGGGCCATCCCGAATTGCCGGACCGCTACAAAACCACCGGCCAACCGGTATTGATCCCCGGGAGCATGGGCTCCGCCTCATATATCCTGAAAGGGACGGGAGAAGCCATGAATCTCACCTTCGGATCATCCGCTCATGGAGCCGGTAGGCGCTTGAGCCGGAGCAAGGCCATTAAATTCGCCGCCGACATCAATGTCCGGGAATCGTTAAGGCAACGGAACATCCTGGTTTATTGCGTCTCAAAAAGCGGCTTGAAGGAAGAAATCCCCGAAGCCTACAAAGACATCGACGAGGTAATCGACGTAACCTCGGGTTCCGGGATCTCCCAAAAGGTCGCGCGACTGGTGCCGCTGGTGGTAGTCAAAGGTTAGGCCCGTCGGGGCAGCATCTACTTATCCCCAGCTCTCGTTGCGGATTTAGCCCGCGACAATTACTCGCTGTTTTTTAAATTCTCAATTTTTTTGAGAGTGTGAAGACATTTCCGTAGATTCATATTACAATAGTTACTATGACATCGGACCAGAAATTACAGAGACTCGAAGAGATTGTAGCCGGATACAAAAATGTGGCTGTCGCTTTTTCAGGAGGCAAGGATTCTTTTCTCGTTCTCAAGACAGCGCTGGATGTGTTGGGCAAAGACAACGTGACGGCATTTTTTGTCGATACTGTCTTCACCGCCGAAGCGGACAGGCAACGGCTTGAGTATTTCCAATCGCGTTTGGATTTCCGGCTTCGGAAGGTCGAACTCAGCTTCGATGGGCAGGATATCATTTTGAAGAATCCGATGGATCGCTGCTATCATTGCAAGCACAAAATCTTCTCCACTCTCCTCTCGGAGGCGCGGAAGCTGGGAATCCAGGTTCTTCTGGACGGGACGACCCATTCCGACCTCGACCTATACAGGCCCGGCTTGCGGGCGTTGCGGCAGCTCGACATCGCCTCGCCCCTCGAACAAGCGGAAATCGACGAGAGCGACATCCAGTGCTATCTTCGTCAGCTCGAACCCGCCATCGATCCCTATTACCTGACCTCCTCCTCCTGTCTGGCCACCCGTTTCCCCTACGGCACGCCTCTCACTGGCGAGGCCTTGCGAAAAGTGGACGCTATCGAATCCTTCATCGTTTCCAGAGGTATTTTCCCGGTTCGCGCCCGGTACATAGACGGCTCCCTCCGCATCGAAATCCCCCCCGCTCAATTTCCCTCCCTCTTCGACATCCGCGATCGACTCATCGACCTCTGCAAACAGCACCACATCCCCTTCATCTCTCTCGATCTCGAAGGCATCCGCTCCGGTATCTGGGACCCCCAAAATAGCCCTCAGATTGTTTCATAGAGATGGAATGGGTGCAGTATTGACAAAACAGGCATTTTTCGGTATGATGTGCTTTATTTGTTGGAGGAAATTGCATGGCAAATCATAAATCTGCTGTTAAAAAGTACAAAAGAGACCAGAAGAAGAGAATGATCAACAGGATGAACCGGTCAAAAATGAAAACCCAGGTTAAAACATTTAGAAAAAAAATAGAAGCCGGGGAACTGGAAGAGGCCAAGACCCTCTTGTCGAGTCTGATGTCGGTTATTGACAAAACAATCACCAAAGGCACAATTCACCATAAAACTGGTGCACGCTACAAATCACGACTCACCAATCTGTTGAATAAATCTCTCGGCAACGCTTAACTTTCAGGGAATGAATCTTCCCAGGGGTTATTTATCTTATAACCAGATTCGTTTATACCAAAATTGTCCGCTAAAATATTACCTGTTCTACGTCAAAGAAATACAATTCCCAATCAACGATAAAATATTCCTGGGGATTGTATTTCATGCGGTTCTGGAATATTATTTCGCGAAAAAAATCGCGGGGCAGGAGCTCGAGAAGTTTCAGATCATCGACAGATTTAGCGATCAATTCCAATCGATGGAAGACGAAAATCCAGTGATGTGGGAATCGGCGAAGGGCAAAATCAAGGACCGGGGAATCGCGTTTACCCGCTATTTCCTCAACGAGATGGCCCCGTCGATCGAGCCGCTGATGACAGAAAAGGAATTGGAGACGACGATTCCAGAGTTGGGCATAAAAATCAAAGGGGTCCTCGACCTGGTGGAACAGGACTTCTCCATTACGGATTTTAAAACCACAACGGCCAAATGGTCGAAAAGCCGGATCAGCAACTCGCTTCTGCAAATGGTAATCTATAAGTACCTGTTTGAGCAAAATTTCGGGAACGTCAATCCCGATTTGATGTACAGGATCATCTACTCCAAAAACGCTGTGGGTATCCGCCACCAGGAAGTGAAAATAAAATCCTCCGACGTCAGTTACGACAAGATGCTGAAGATCATCGGTTATGTCGCGGAAAATATCAGCAATGGTGTTTTTTATGAAAATACGTCGTATATGTGCGGTTTCTGTGAATATAAAAATATTTGCAAGGACTACAAAAAAAATATTCTGTAACTGACTGTTTTTTTACCATCCAATCCAGATCAGATCATTACCATTCATTCTTCCCGTATAATGTGAAATTTTCTCTTTTTAATATTATTATACATTAAAGTATTTAGGAGGGAAGATGTTCAAAACATTTGACGCGCAAAAAAACCAGATGTTACAAGTGATGGACAATGATGGAAAGATCGTGAACCCCAAGTGGAAGCCGGATATTCCCGACCAGGAGGTACTGGAGGCCTACAAATTCATGCAGTTCGCACGAACCGCTGATTTGATGGCTGTTTCCTTCCAAAGGCAGGGGCGCATGTACACCTATCCTCCCAATCTTGGACAGGAGGCGATCTCCGTGGCGGCCGGACGAATCATGCGGGAACAGGATTGGCTGGTGCCCGCTTTCCGGGAGATGGGAGCGTGGCTGTCCAAGGGCGCGAAGTTGAGTTCTCTGTATCTTTATTGGGGAGGCAACGAAGAGGGTTCGAAGTTTTCCGGCGCCCCAAACTTTTTACCGTCCGCTGTTCCCATCGCATCACAATTGCCGCACGCGGTTGGCATCGGATATGCGATCAAATATAAAAAGCAGGACAGCGTTGTGTTCGCATTTGTGGGCGACGGCGGAACGTCGCAAGGGGATTTTCACGAAGCGCTGAATTTTGCGGCGGTGTGGCAAGTGCCGGTGATCTTTATCATCCAGAATAACCAGTTCGCCATCTCGGTGCCGGTGTCCAGGCAAACCGCGTCGTTGAATCTGGCGATCAAAGCCACAGCTTACGGGATGCCAGGCGTAAAGGTGGACGGCAATGATTTTTTCGCCATGTACCGCGCCGTTCAGGAGGCGCACAATTATGCCCGCGCCGGGAACGGACCGGTGTTGATCGAGGGGCTGACGTTTCGCCGCGGGGCGCACACCACATCCGACGATCCGTCGCTCTACCGCACCGAGGCGGAGGAAAAAGCGTGGGAAGAAAAAGATCCGGTCAAACGGTTAAGGGGGTATTTAATCGAGCGGAAACTCTGGACCGAAGCTGACGATGAACCGCTGCTGGAACAATACCGCAAAGAGGTGGAAAAGGAATTCGCCGTTTACGAACACTTTGAACCATACAAGCTCGATGATGTGTTCGGCTATCATTTCACCGAGATGCCGGAAGAATTGAAAAAGCAAAAAGTGGCATACGAAAAATTCCTCAACTGGAAGGAGGCTCACAAATGAAAATTAGGAATATGGTGGATGCGATAAATGACGCCCTGGACATGAAGCTGGGGGAAGATCCCGATGTGGTTGTGTATGGAGAAGATGTCGGAGTCGAGGGCGGAGTGTTCCGGGTGACCCGGGGACTACAGAAAAAATACGGAGTGGAGCGGGTGTTCGATTCGCCGCTGGCGGAGTCGGCAATCGTCGGGACAGCGGTAGGCATGAGCGCCGCCGGTTTGAAACCGGTTGTGGAGATACAATTCTCGGGATTCGTTTTTCCCGCCTTCAACCAGGTGGCCTCGCATGTGGCCCGGATGCACAACCGGTCCCGGGGGAGATACAAAGCGAATATCGTTATCCGTATGCCTTACGGCGGGAACATCAAAGCTCTGGAACACCATAGCGAAAGTATGGAAGCCTTGTTCGGCCACATTCCCGGGTTGAAGGTGGTGATCCCATCGACGCCATATGACGCCAGGGGCTTGCTTACAAGCGCGATCGAAGATGGGAATCCGGTGATCTTCATGGAACCCAAACGGGTGTACCGGGCGATCAAGCAGGAAGTGAGTGAGGAAAAATACAGCATCCCCATTGGAAAGGCAAAAATCCTGACCCAGGGAACAGATGTAACTCTTGTTGCTTATGGGGCATTGATCAGGGAAGCCAGAAAAGCGATAGCCAGAGCTAAGGAATCAGGTGTTTCTGTTGAGTTGATCGACTTGAGGA
>JAHELQ010000073.1 GCA_024644125.1 Candidatus Aminicenantota bacterium
GATTTACGCTTCTGCTTTTTGCTTTTGAAGCCAACGATTGAATGTCCACATACCAATGGCGGATAAAAATCCGATTCCCATCAAGATGATCCATCCCATCGAATTCCAGAAGGGATCCAGTTTCAACAATCCACTTTCCAACTTGGTGGCGTTGTGGCACATCACTTCATTGAAAATCGCGGCGCCGCCCCAACCGCTGATCAGTGCGCCGATTGCGATCGGTAGATTGGCGTATCCCAGGAAAAGTCCCTCTTTACCTTTGGGAGCCAGCGCTCCAATATACTCGTAAGATCTTGCGGCGGTGAACAACTCGCCGAACGCGATGAGACCGACTGTGGCAATGCCCATAACCGTTCCAAACGGCAACACGAATTCAATGAAATAAAGGCTGATGTCGATTTGATTGCGAATGTCGGAGAACAGGATGGGAACTAAATTTACCAACATTGACACGCCGACGATGATGTTTCCGACGATAATCGAACGCACTGGTTTCATTTTGCCGAAGAATTTTGTGATCAACAACTGGAAGAACACGATCACGAAGGGATTGGCGGTGGTGTAAATATCAACGGCGGGATCCGTTTCCAATACCCTTTTCCAGTACAATGGCACGACATTGTATACCTGGTTGTACAGGAACCAAAAACCGGCGGAAACCAGTAAGAACAACGAAAAACGCGGATTTTTGAGCACAATCACCATATCCACGAGGATTTTGCCGATGGATTTCTTTTGTTTTCCTTCTTTTTGTTTCTCGTTCTTTTTTCTGTCATCCGGATCGCTATACAGGAACAACACGACCAGGAATGAAATGATGCAAAACGCGGTACCAACAGCAAAGATATAGCTGAGATCAAACTCTTTTCTCATGAACCAACTGATAAAACGGCCAAGCAAAGAGCCGATATTGATGGTCATGTAGAATATGGCGAACGCCAGAGTCGCTTTCTGACCGGCTGTCTTTTGCACCGTAGCGGAGACGCAGGGCTTGATGACAGATCCGCCGAAGCCGATGAGCAAGATGCCCATGATAATCGTCAGTATTGTCCCAAGTCCGGCGGTTACCTCGCTGCTAATCGTGGCATTTAAAACGGCTCCTCCAAACCAAACCGGCACGCCGTTCAAAAAGTACCCAAAGGCCATCAATACAAACGCTACCAACAACGAACGTTTGAATCCCACCTGATCGGCGATTGTACCGCTCAAAATTGGGAGGAAGTAAATCAAGAACCACAGCAAGCTGCTGGAGAGCATGCTGGGCCAATAATCACCAAGGCCAAGCTGTCCCAGGTAAATAACCATAAAACTGGCGACTGCGTAGTACGCCGACCTTTCAAATAATTCGGTTAAATTTGCAGTCCAAAAACTACCTGGAAATTTCGTTTTTCCACTTACAATGTTATTTGAGCTGTTATTTTTGTCCATCCCACTATTTTAATTTAAAAAAAATTTTTATGCAATAAATAGAAGATTGTAAAATTGGTACTGCCCGGCATGAATGCATGGGAGACTGGAAGCCCCGGAGAAACTTTCCATTGCCCCCAACGCTGGCGAGCAACATCGTATTCTTCCAAACATTTCGTAACTTGCGATATCTTTATATCCAGAGCTTCCAGTTGTTTCGACGCACCCTCAATACCATCGAGAATGAAGGCGGAAACAGCATCGAAATCTACGAAATCTCTTGCAGGATCAGCCTGAAGGCTTCGTCGGTATGTTGATGTTGGGTGATAGGGCGACCGACAACCAGATAATCGCTACCTGCTTCGATGGCCATTTTTGGAGTGAACACTCTCTTCTGGTCTCCTTTGGCCGACCACGCGGGGCGAATGCCGGGGGTAACCAATTCCACCGCGGCGCCGAAGCGTTGCCGGATGGGTTCGATCTCCTGGGGAGAGCACACTACTGTTTTGATTCCTGCATCGATGCCTAACCGGCATAACGTGAGAACCGCCTCTCGCGGGGACATATTCATCCCCATCTCTACGAGATCTTCTTCACCCAGAGAGGTGAGAACAGTTACACCGAGGATCTTGAGATCCGGCTTCTCACGGGCCGCCTCGATCGCTTTTTGAATCATGGCCCTGCCGCCGGAGAGATGAATCGTCAACATATCCGGCGAAAATTTCAGCGCCGACTGCACAGCGCCGAACACAGTATTGGGAATATCTTTAAATTTTAGATCCAGGAATAACTTTTTGTTCTTTACCGCAAGATAGGGGATGATAAGATCGCCGAATTTTAGAAAGGCTTGAAGGCCCACTTTGAAGAACACCGCTTCGGGCAGCGCATCCACAGTATTTTTTGCATCGGCAAAACCGTCGAAATCCAATGCGATGATTATCTTTTCGTTCATACTTCCAATGCTCCCTTTATTTGTTCCAGGTTAGAGATATTCAACTCCGCCATACATTCACGGATTTCATCCAGAATGCGCAAAGTAGCCGTAGGTTCCACCATGTTTATGGTCCCGGTCTGGACTGCGGAGGCTCCAACCAAAATATAATCCAGTACATCGCGGCCAGTGCTGATGCCGCCGATACCGATAACCGGTATATCGACACTTTGTGCCACCAACCATACCAATCGCAACGCCAGAGGCTTGATCGCCGGTCCGGAAAGGCCGGCGAATATATTCTTGAATACCGGTCTTCGCGTTTTGAGATCCACCGCCATGCCTAAAAACGTGTTCACCAGGGAGACCGCATCCGCTCCACCTTCCTGGGCCGCCACGGCAACCGCAGGGACATCGGACACATTAGGCGATAATTTGACAATCAACGGTTTCTGGGTATTCTGGCGGATCAGTTTTACCAAGCGGAAAGTATGCCTCTCGTCCTGCGCCGGGCATTTCCCTCCCTCGCGAACATTGGGGCAGGAGATATTCAGCTCCAACATCCCCACTTCAGGCATCGCGTCGAAAATTTCCGCCACCTCCAGGTACTCTTCGTCTTCTTCTCCACACACATTAACTATTATAGGAGTATCGGTCATTTTACGAACACGCCGGATGATACTTTTTAATTCTTCGGCGCCGGGGCCTGCCAGACCAATGGAATTGAGCAGACCTGAGGGAGTTTCGAATATACGCGGAGGTCTGTTTCCAGGCCGGCGATTTTTATAGATCCCTTTCATAATAAAAGCGCCTAACTGATCGAGGGGGAAAAACTCCTGGAATTCCTCTCCATATCCGAATGTTCCCGACGCGGGAATGATTGGATTCTTCAGTGTGGCGAATTTCAGGTCAATTGACAGGTCTATCGGCGCCATTGGATATCCTCCAACCGGAATACGGGACCGTCCTTGCAAACTTTTTTGTATGTCCCGTCGCCGCTCATCACCGCGCAACTGTGACAAATCCCAAATCCACAGCCCATAAAAGCCTCCATTGAGATATAATTGTCGATGCCGTTGTCGCCGATCTTTTCGAATATCGCTTCGAACATGGCTTCGGGACCGCAAGAGATGGTCGCGTCGATGTTGCGCCCCCGGACAATGTCGCCGAGCTCTTCGGTGAGGAATCCCTTCTTCCCGGCACTGCCATCATCGGTGTAGAGCAGAGTCTCATCCAGTCCCAACGCCTCGATTTCTTCCAGAAGATTCAAATCTTCTTTAGATCTGGCGCCATACAACAGCCTGACCGTGTTTGCGGCATTGTACCAGCCGGCGGCATAAAACACTGGCGCTATTCCCCGGCCTCCGGCAATCAATAATACATTCCGGCTTTGAAGGAGGGGAAATGAATTCCCAAGGGGACCCAGAACAACCGTTCGATCGCCACTCTTCATCCGGGCCATCAACGATGTTCCTTTGCCGACCACCTCATAATACAACCAGATGTAGGGCGGCTCCGCCCTGAAAATTCCGAACGGGCGTTTCAGTAACGGATCGGTGCCGGACGTGGTAAGCAACATTACGAAATTTCCCGGTTGAGCAGTGCTGGCAACAGCTTCGGCCTCGATTTTCATTACATAATAGGTTCCGTTGAGGTTCCTGTTTTCTACAATCCGACATTTCTCTTCTTTCATTGTTTCATTATCCCATGGATCAACGCCTGTGTAAAGAATACAACCGCATCGGAACTGCCGCTGCGCCCTACTTCAGGAAATAAGCCGCGGAAAAAAACCCGACCCAATGCCTCAGAGAAAACGGAGCGGTTATGCCGCAACTCATTTTTTTCAAGGGAATAACACCTTCGCTATAAGTATCGGAGTATTTCAGGATTTTTCCCGTTAGGGTCTTTTCTCCATCCACGATCCGGAGTGTTTTTAAAATAGAGAGCATGCCGAACGGAATCGAGAATTTCCCACACCAAAGGGTATCTTTGTTTTCTTTGTAGGTTTTTCCCCATAATTCGCCGGTCAGCCCTTTCATTTGATCTGTTGTAACCGGGCCTTCGAGATAGGTCCTGGCAATTTGCATGTCCCTACGGGTTCCAGCCATATGAGCTCTTTCGTCCAGGCCATGGATGATATTGCTGAAATCCTCGCCATAGTGATTGGCGTCCGCAGACACCAGAAACGCGATATCGATCCCCGGCTTCAAATTATTCTCCTTGATGTAACCGGCAATATGCGTCGCCAGGATTCCGGATAGTCTATCCATCGCATCGAAATCCATGCCAGTCACCATGATGGGCGTGATTTTAATGTCGCGGTTATAATATTGGAGAAAGGGAATCATGGCCTCGATGGAATGTTCAAAACGGTGACCGTCGGTGCTTACCAAAAAATCGGCGGGATCCAGTTTTTCCTTGAGAAAATCCCTGAGAGGGGAGACATCCACTTTGCCATGAAGAGCGCGCCACCCTTTGTATTCATCGAATATCAATTTTCCCTGAGGATCACCAATTTTGCGTCGCACAGTCCCATGGGTCACGCCAAAAATCACGACCTCTTTGGCGCGAAGATTTTTAAATAATGGATAATACACGTTACCGGCGTAGAGGTAATCGTCGTGGGGGGAGATACCCGCGACAATCGTCTCCTCGATGTTAACTTCGCCATTATTTGCATCGAGATAATCAACCAAACGCTGAAATTGTTTGGCTTGCCAACAAAACCCCACCAGATCGCAAATAGGCCGTATAATCGGCTTTTGTGCGATTAGGCCGGCAGAAAAAACAACAAATAGTAAAACAGCAATTTTTTTCATTTTTCATTCCTACATTTATCTATCAGTATTTACCAGATAAAAATAACATTCTAATATTTGGTTGTCAAATGATACCGCCCTTGCAGCAAAATTTTGACGGGGAATGGGAACAGTGATAAAATCTTTTTCCAATTAGTTGAATGAGAGGTGTGACATGATAGAGGAACGAGAATTTTTCGGTGGGAAAGTGAAAACCTTGCGCTGCGATTTAAAAGGAGAACCATTCAGCGTCGGTGTATTGCTCCCCGGCGAATACACATTCGGTACAAGTAGCGTCGAAGAGTTCGAAATCATCCAGGGACAGGTTGAGGTGGCGTTGCAAGACGGTTCCGTCAAGATGTACAAAAAAGGAGAGATATTCGTTGTTGATTCCGAAAGAGACTATAATTTGTCAGTCGAAAAATATCCCGCCGCCTTTTTATGTAAATATAGGTGAAATCCGGCGAATGTTCTGGAGCTTATCCAGAAATTTTTAAAGGACGGGTGTCATCTCGTTTTTGCTCGATGGGCTGAGTATCGGACTTTTTGGCTTTGGTCCTCAGTAACTCAGGATTCGCGCCGGTTTTTTTGAGGAAGGTGCCGATCCCCGTATTCAGAGTAATCAATTCCCCAAGGAAGGTTCGAATCTCATCATCATCTTCCCGATCCAGAACCGGTTGCACATTCCCGGCGGTTTCAATACACTCGTTGCGTAAATCTTTATCGCCGTTAATCAATGGATGTTCGAGAAACTTTTCCAGTTGATACTTCTCGTTAATCACTTTATTTTTCAGGGAAATCAAATCTCTTTTCTTCAAATCGATATCTTTCAATCGTTTTGCTTTGCTTTTTATCTCTTTTATTTCCTCTTCGGAGAGTAAACCGGAATTGGAAATAACCACTTCTTTCTTGTTTTTGGTGGACAAATCGACAGCTCCCACAGTCAACATGCCATTTATATTGATATTGAAGTTCACCTCGATCCGTGGGACTCCTCTTGGGGCCGGCTGGATCCCCTTGAGTGTGAATTTGCCCAATAATTTGTTCTCTTCTGCGATTTCCCGCTCCCCCTGAAAGACAATAACCTCGACCTCCTGCTGATTGTCTTCGGCAGTGGAAAACACAAGGCTGCGGCTGGTGGGAACGGTAGTGTTGGCGTTGATGACACGGGTATATATTCCGCCAAGAGTCTTCACTCCCAATGATAGGGGCGTGACATCCAGAAGTAATATATCTTTTCTTTCTCCAATGATGATAGAGCCCTGAATGGCGGCGCCGATAGCCACGATTTCATCGGGATTCACTTTTTTGTTGGGCTCTTTGCCAAAAAATGCCCTCACTTTTTTTTGCACCAACGGAATCCTTGTTGAGCCCCCGACCAGCAAAACCTCATCAATATCCCTGGGATACAGATTGGCGTTTTTCAGGCACAAGTCGCAAATATTGATGGTGCAATCCACTTTATCGTTAATCAGGTTTTCGAACTCCGCTCGGGTGATGTACTTCAAATAGTGGATCGGCCCATCATCTGAATCGGCGATGAAGGGAAGATTGATCTCGCAAGCCTCCAGTCCCGACAACTCTTTTTTGGCAGCTTCCGAGGCATCCCTGATTCGTTGCAATGCCAATTTATTTTTCGATAAATCAAGATTGTATTGCTGATCGATCTCTTCTACAATCAAATCGGATAACAAATTGTCCAGATCATTGCCGCCGAGATTTGTGTCGCCTGCAGTGGAGAGAACCTTAATGATTTCCCGGTCAACCTCCAGAATCGAAAAATCGATCGTGCCGCCGCCAAAATCATAAACCACTACGTTCGATTTCTTTTTCAAATCAATGGAGAACGCCAATGATGCGGCTGTCGGTTCGTTGATGACTCGCAACACCTTCAAACCTGCGATCTCGGCGGCATCTTTTGTGGCCTGTCGCTGGGAATCGTTAAAATATGCAGGAACAGTGACTATCGCGTCTTCGACATTTGTCTTCAAATAGTTTTCAGCGGATTCTTTCAAACGGTGAAGAATCATGGCGGAAATCTCTTCAGGAGCGAATACCATCTCGTTTATCTTGATTTTGATCGTATCATCCGGCCCCTCTACCACATTGTAACTAAATTGGTGAAGGAAGGGTTTAATCTCCGAATACCTTTTCCCCATCAGGCGTTTTACCGACGATACCGTATTGAATGGATTCGTAATCATCTGGCTTTTTGCCGGATTCCCGACCAGCCGCTCTCCATCTTTAGTGAAGGCGATGATCGACGGGAGAAGACGGTCGCCCTCCGGAGACAAAATTATCCCGGGATTTTTCGTTTCAAGTATCGAAACGACCGAGTTTGTGGTTCCTAAATCAATTCCAATAACCTTTCCCATGCTGTTCCTTTTTTATTAACATAAAATCATGTATATGTCAATTCTCTCAGTTAAAACAAAAAGATTTCCACAATATTGTGAATATATTCTGCAATTGTCCGGCAAACCTATTTTTCAACACATTTACCGACAACTTTTGCACAAGAAATCTACACGCACCCCCGGGAAAATATCCCTTAATTGCGAGAGCCGCCGGACAACATATTGAGAAGTATTACAAAAATCGCCGCTCCCGCTACAGACCAAAGTATAGGTATACCCTGAAATATCAACAAATCGGGGATCCTTAGTTCGCGGCTGATATATCCTCCGATAAACGCCCCCACAAAGCCCAACGCAATACTCGTCAGGCAGCCGGTGGTATTTCTACCCGCCAATTTCGCGCCGATAGCGCCACAAAACGAAGCGATAACCAATAAAATCAAAAATCTGATCATTGTTGCCTCCCAACTCAACCGTGAAAAATGTTACTTTCCCATTTTACCAAAAAAACAGCGTTTGTCAAAATTCCTGTGGCTGATGTTCCTTACGGAGAAGATCATTGACAGTCTTGACCGGGGTAAACGTGCTCGCAGGTATCTCCACAAAAACAGTCAACCAGTTAGCCATCGCGCCATTCCAGAGGCCTGGAAGTTCCAGCGCTTTTAATGGTTTTCCATTGACGGATTTCTCGGAAATGAAATATGTATCGGGATCAACGAACTCGCTCAAGGAATACCTTTCCCCCAGATAATTTTTCGTTGAACACACTAAGATCACGGGATTGAAATGAGTGGATGTATCGAGAATTTCCTTCTGTCGCGAAGAGCTGCAATCCACCTGAGCCTTCTCCACAATCTGCAAACTTACATCCCCATGTTTGCCTGATACCCAAAAAGGACCGCCTCCCGGCTCACCCAGGTTTTTGACCATACCGCATACGCGGATGGGCCGATCGAAAAAGTTTGCCATCCATCTTGCCTGATCATCCACAGTCCATACCGTAAAATTCTCAGGTAAACAAGTCCAGAAAGTGTCGAGCAGGAAGCCTGCGATCTCCTGAATCGTATCGCCGCTTATATTGTTTTCGGCTATCAGCTTCATCCATGTATGAATACGTTTTCGGATTTCGATTAAATAACCGGCCAGTAATTCCTGGTGTGCAAGAGTTTCCCTCTTTAAATGATCCGGAACGACATTGTCGATATTTTTGATAAAAATCACATCGGCATCCAATTTGTCCAGGTTTTCTATCAATGCCCCGTGCCCGCCAGGCCTGAACAAAAGCCCCCCGTTGCCGTCAACCAGCGGGCGATTGTCCAGACCGACCGCAATGGTATCCGTCGAGGGGCTCTGAATGGAAAATTCAATTCTGAAGTCGAAGCCGTTTTCAGCAAGACGGTCGCGCACCCTATCCGAGAATGCCTCGATCGCATCTAGAAATTCGCTGGAAACAGTAAAATGGAGGTGCGCCACATTGCTGCCGGAGAGGGCATATTCGATCGCCTCCCGGAATTGCTCTTCCAACGACGTCCGGGGGCCATCCATATAATTATGGAATAAAATGAGAGCCTTGGGAAGATTGGCATAATTCAATCCGTTTTCCCCCAGGAGATACTCGATTAGAAGTCGGTAATCTTGCCGCTCGACAATCTCCGCAAAATCCAGGTCGTCATGTGCAAGCGCGGAGGTCAAAGCGTCAATAAACGGGAATTCCCGCGATTTCAAACCGGCGATGAATTGCTGGAAAAACCGGTAATCCTCGTTGCCCCGGCTTGCCTGCCGTTCGACATACGCGTCGTCCAGACGTCCGGCCTCATGACACAACTTTAACAGCGTCTTAAACATGCGGGTGGCGGCTCCTGAAGCCGGAATAAACTTTAGAAGTTTCAAACCCTCTTTTTTTTGAGCAAACATTTGCTGGAAATGACGCTGCCGTTCAACCGGCAACCGGTGAATCCCGTCGCCGGGCGTGGCCGCTCTAACGAGAACAGGATGGGGCGTGCCTTTTTGAAACATATTTAATTGCCGGGCAAGGATCTCTTCGCTAACACCTTTTTTTTGCAACTGATCCCGGTCCACAGGCCCCAAATAAATTTCCGTCATCGTAACACTCCAGGATGTTTATTTGCCGTTTAATTCAGAAACAATTCGATGGGTGTCTTTGGCGATCATCAGTTCTTCGTTTGTAGGAACAACCAGAGTCTTCACCCTCGTTTCCGGGCTGGATATATCCCGGAATTCGCCTCTGATTTCATTGGCCGCAGCATCAATTCCCGCACCCAGAAATTCCAGGTTCTCACAAATCATCCGGCGGATAATCGGAGAATTCTCTCCCACTCCGGCAGTGAAGACGATGATATCAACACCTCCCATCACAGCCGCGTATGCGCCGATAAATTTTTTGGCGTAATGGGCATAGATATCCAGGGCCAAAGAGGCCTTCGCGTGCCCCGCAATCGCCTTATCCTCCACTTCCCTCATATCGCTGGAAATTCCAGAAATCCCCAACATGCCGCTTTCCTTGTAGATCAACTGCTGAATTTCCTTCGGTTCCATCCGTTCTTTTTCCATCATATACAACACAATCGCGGGATCAATATCGCCGGCTCTGGTTCCCATCGGCATACCGCACATGGTGCCATACCCCAAACTGGTGTCCACGGATTTGCCTCTGTCGATAGCGGTTATAGAGCAACCGTTTCCAAGGTGGAGGGTAATGATCTTCAAATCTTCTACCGGCTTCTTCACATATTCCGCAGCTTTCAGAGCCACATAATGATGGGATGTTCCATGAAAGCCGAAGCGGCGAATCCGCTTCTCTTCGTAATAGCTATATGGAATGGGATAGACGTAGGCTTTTTCGGGGATACTCTGATGAAAAGCCGTGTCGAACACGCCCACCATCGGCACTTCCGGCAACACTTCACGAGCGGCTTTTATGCCCAAAAGATTTGGCGGATTATGCAATGGAGCCAGCTCAATATTGCGCTCCACCACTCCAATAACCTCGTCTGTGATCAAGACGGAATCCGAAAAATCCTCGCCCCCATGCACAATACGGTGCCCCACAGCCTGGATTTCAGCCATATCCGAAATGACTCCGCGCTCAGAATCAGTCAAAGCGTTAGTAATCAAATCGATCCCTTCCCTGTAATCTTTCACTGGAAGAATTTGTTTGGATTTCGGTTGCGGGGGGGCCTGATAATTAAAAATGGAATCTTCGAAACCCACCCTTTCAATGAGTCCTTTTGCGAGAACTAGTTCAGTCTCCACATTGATCAACTGAAATTTAATGGAAGAACTGCCGGAATTAAGAACCAATACTTTCATCTTGCCTCCTAAAAAGTGTAATGAATGTTGAACAAACCTGTCAATAAGTAAATCCTATTATATCACGTTTGCCCTACACCGTAAATGAAATGGCGCTCCTCGACATTCGCAATCATCCATCTCTATTGTTAAGAAAAAATATTTTTTTCTTTCAAATCTGTGGAACCGCTAAAAAGCACTTGTTTTTAGCAAGGAAATGCCTTATAATTTTTTAATAACCGTAGAAAAGGTAAATATGCTTTCTGAAAAAAAAAATAAGACGGAATTGCTACACAATTCAGACGTAGCCGAATCGTTTATGGACCATATCATAGATTTATCATCCGCTTTTCCCGGATTGGTCTCACCGGCGAAACTGATGAGTTCATTTTTCGAGAACTTCAGCAAAAGCGCCAATCTTTTATATATCTCTTTCATCTACCGGTTGCCGCATACAGGCATCCTCTATCATATAAAAAGCCAGGGGAACCTAAAAGGTGATCCTATCAGCCAGGAAGGCCTGGATAGTTTGCAGAAATCCCGAATCACAGAAACTCCGGTACCGTTAAAAAAGAAAGAGGTTCAATTACTTGAGATCGCCCCCTTATTCAAAGTGTTCGCCTATCCAATCTTCACCACAACCGAGAACTACGGATTCCTCCTTATTCACTTTAAAACAAATAGACGCACGTTAATGGAAACAGAATCTTCACAGATTAAAATCCTGGCACAGATGATCGCCAACGAATTCCAGAACTTCTCCCTGTTTGAAAGATTGAGGGGAGTCCGTTCACCGGAAAAAAACCTCCAGGGCGACCAGCCCAAAATCGACGAGCCTACACCCCAGATCGAGATAGAAAAGCTCTACGGGGATTCGGACAATACCAAACAACATTTGATGGAATTTCAGAAAAGCGAGGTTCTCAAAGAAATTTTACCGGTTGTTTTTCATAAACTGAAGAACAAGCTCACTCCGATCCTGGGATATTCACAAATTCTGCTCACAAAAGTACAGGACGACTCGCTGAAAGAGCGGCTGCAACGAATCGAAAAAAACGCCGAAGAGCTCTCCGCCCAATTGAATCAGTTGAGAAGCTTTTTTAGCACCGAGGCGCGAATCAAACAAAAAGAAAACCTCAACGCCATCATCCATAATCTAAATCCATATTTCAACGAAATCGAGAAATCGTCGAGCATAAAGATAAAAGTATTTCCCGATTACAAAATTGCCGAAGATATGTTGATTCCCGGACAACTTAAATACCTGGTGACAAACCTGGTGGAGAACTCGGTTCTGGCGATTCAGGAAAAGGGGCACAGGGATGGAGTTATCACAGTCCAGACCAAATTGGAGAAAAACGATTACCGGCTCATCATCCGCGATGATGGAATCGGAATCCCTTCCAGTGAGTTCCCCAAGGTCTGGATGCCGTTTTATTCAAGATTTCCAAACCGGGCCGGACTTGGTCTGACTGTGTGCGAAAAAATCATCGCCAACCATGAGGCCAGGCATCAAATCAGCAGTATTACCGGTCAATATACGGAAATTCAAGTTATTTTCGAAAACCAATTGCAGCCAGCTCTCGAAGAGGTTAGCCGGGGATTGGCGGCAGACAAACAGGACGGGCGAACGGTCCTCATTGTTAACGAAGAAGAGTATATGGTGGATTTGATGAAAGAGATCTTGCTCACCGCCGGAAATTTTGAAATCACCACCTCGATTGATGGCAACGAAGCCATCGATTTACTCGGTAAACAAAATTTTGATTTGATAATCTCAGATGATTCCATGCCTGGAATTAACGGCAGAGAGATATACCATATATTGAAAGCCCAAAAACGCGAAGGCAATTTGCTGTTAACGACAACAGACGGCCTTTCCCGGGAGGAGGAAGAGTTTATAAAAAAAAATAAAATAAAATGTTTAAAAAAACCGTTTGAATTGATGGTTTTCAGAAAGAAAGTCCTTGAACGGCTAGTGCAAAAATCCAGGATATGAAACAATGAAAATCACAACGACAAAAATTGCGAAAAAAACAATAAGTGTTACACCACACCGAAAAATATCTATTTAAGGAGGAATACATGTCAAACAAATTCGTCTACTTTTTTTCGAAAGATCAATCTGAAGGCAAAAAGGAACTTAAAGCGTTATTGGGAGGTAAGGGAGCGAACCTGGCGGAAATGTGCAGCCTCGGTTTACCGATCCCTCCGGGATTCACCATTACGACCGAAGTGTGCGATCTGTTTTATAAAAATAACAGGAACTACCCCGAAGGCCTGAATAAAGAAGTCGAACATACCCTGAAAAGACTCGAAGACTTGATGGGCAAAAAATTAGGAGACAAAGATGATCCATTGCTGGTCTCCGTCCGCTCGGGCGCCGCGGTTTCAATGCCCGGAATGATGGATACGGTTCTAAACCTGGGTTTGAATGACGAATCAGTGGAAGGACTGGCAAAAAAATCCCAGAACGAAAGATTCGCATACGATTCCTACCGTCGGTTCATCCAGATGTTCAGTAATGTGGTATTGGGAATTGCGCACGAAAATTTTGAAGAAATCCTCGAGGGACAGAAGCACAAAAAAAACATTAAACTGGATGTTGATCTCGAAGTGGAAGATCTCAAAGAAATCGTGAAAAAATATAAAGAGCTGGTAAAAAAAGAAACCGGAGCGGAATTCCCGCAGGATCCCAAAAACCAGCTATGGAAATCCATCGATGCGGTTTTCGGATCATGGAACAATAACCGGGCCAAAAAATACCGGGAATTGAACAACATCACCGGACTGATGGGTACTGCCGTCAACGTACAGGCGATGGTATTCGGCAATATGGGCGACAGTTGCGCCACTGGCGTCGCATTTACCCGTGATCCTTCCACCGGCGAGAAAGCCTTCTACGGAGAGTTTTTGGTTAACGCCCAGGGTGAAGACGTTGTGGCTGGTATTCGTACTCCTCAGGAAATCACCCTGGATAAATCCAGAAAATGGGCCGCATCAAACGATATCCCAGAAGAAGACCGCAAAGCGAAATACGCTTCGCTGGAAGAAATCATGCCGGAAGTGTACCTCGAAATCGTGGAGATTTACCAGAAATTGGAAAAACATTACCGGGATATGCAGGATATGGAATTCACCATCCAGGAAGGCGATCTTTACTTTTTGCAGACCAGAAACGGAAAACGGACCGGTTTTGCGGCCTTGAAAATCGCAGTCGATATGGTTGACGAAGGTCTCATCACCAAGAGAGAAGCAATCATGCGCGTATCTCCCGACCAATTGGACCAGTTATTGCATCCCAACATCGATCCGAAAGTCGCGTACAACGCCATTGCCCGCGGATTGCCGGCATCCCCAGGAGCCGCTGTAGGCAAAGTGGTTTTCACCGCCGACAGAGCCGAAGAAATGGCGAAGAAAGGTGAGAAGGTACTTCTGGTACGCAAAGAAACATCCCCCGAAGATATCGGCGGTATGGACGCGGCCCAGGGCATCTTGACCGCGACAGGCGGTATGACGTCCCACGCGGCCGTGGTCGCCAGAGGAATGGGTAAATGTTGTGTCGCCGGCTGCGGAGCACTGGTTATCAAGAACAACGGCACCTGCGAAATTGCAGGCCATGTCTACAAAGAAGGCGACTATCTCACCATCAACGGCACCACCGGTGAAGTGATCGATGGAATAATGGTACTCACAACACCTGAAATTTCCGGCGACTTCGGAAAATTTATGGCGTGGGTGGATGAAGAACGCCCCATCAAAGTCAGAACCAACGCCGACACTCCCAAAGATTCACGCGTGGCCCGCGATTTCGGCGCAGAAGGAATCGGCCTGTGCCGGACCGAGCATATGTTCTTCGAGGGTGACAGAATCGACGCCGTACGCGAGATGATCCTTTCGGAAAACAAAGAGGGACGGGAAAAAGCGTTGCAAAAAATCCTACCGATGCAGATGGAAGATTTTATCGGAATCTTCGAGGCAATGGACGGCCTGCCGGTCACCATCCGGTTGCTGGATCCCCCGCTGCACGAGTTCCTGCCCCATAAAGAAGAAGAGATGAAGGACCTGGCCCAAACAATGGGCGTGGAATTCTCCGTCATCAAACAGAAAACCGACAGCCTGCACGAATTCAACCCGATGTTGGGGCACCGCGGCTGCCGTCTGGCAGTCACCTATCCCGAGATCGCCGAAATGCAGGCAGAAGCCATCATTCGCGCCGCACTGACAGTCAAGAAAAAGGGTGTGAAAGTATTGCCGGAAATCATGATTCCCCTGACCGGTACCCACAAGGAATTTGAATTCTTGAGGGAAATCATCATTGCCAAAGCCGAGGAAATCTTCGCGAAAGACAACGACAAAGTGGAATACATGGTGG
>JAHELQ010000528.1 GCA_024644125.1 Candidatus Aminicenantota bacterium
AATACGAACAAATCTGCTTCACTCCCATCGGCGTTCCGGAAGAGTGGCCTCAGTCGCCGCCCAAAAAGCCGCTGGACGATTTTCTGGTGTTTGAATCTTTTGTCAAAGGGATCAATTACACTCCTCCGGTGGTGCGAACGGAGATACCGCTACCCAAAGAGGCGCTTCAGCGGTTTGTGGGTAAATATGAATTGCAGCCGGATTTTGTGCTGGATATCCAATTGGAGGAGAACGGGCTTTTTGTCCTGGCCCCCGGCCAACCGAAGCTGCAACTCTTCCCCGAGACCCGCGTCGATTTTTTCTTCAAAGTCATCGACGCGCAAATTTCCTTCCAGGAGGACGCTGAAGGCGCGGTCGCCGGACTGGTCTTCATTCAAGGAGACCGCCGCATGAACGCCCGCAAATTGTGACGACCCGGCCAACAACATTGGGCGACAGCAGTCTGTATGTAGGGGTACCTCAAAAAAAAATATAAAAATATTTTTTTTGGGGCGGCAATTATTTACTGTAAAGTATCAATTTTGTGAGGGTATGTACTTTGAAAAGAAACATAATGTACAAAAACATAGAAGGTGTTGTCTGTGAGGTTCCGCGTGAGTTGGAAGAATAGTTATGTTGTGCTGAAATGTTGGTTATTTGCGGCTAAATGCGTCATTATGCAGCGAATTATTTAAAATGCTACAAAAAATGGGGCATTTTTGAGATGTAGCCGCATTGAAGTAATTTTTAAAAGCGAATATTATCTCGGATGATAAAAAAATGTGCTTTTAGGGTGTAATAAAATATACTTTACAGAATAGTTGTTTTGTGGTATTGATTTTTCTTAAAATAATTTGCTTTAATTGAAGATTTTTAGGAAATGAACGAATAGGAATGTGAAGCCCAATGAATTTTTTTCACCTAAATTATCTAAAGCGCTATCCTCGAATTAAAATCTACTGAGTGACTGAAGCCGGATGTGTGCGGTACAGCCGCGCATATCCTCCGGTTAGATGAGATAGCTTTAGATTTTTATTTTAGAAATCCTGGACATTTTCTTACGGCGGAAGCTTACATTTTTCAGGGATTAACTCATGAAAAACCAAATTATATTTATGTTTTCCGGTCAGGGATCCCAATATTTTCACATGGGAGAAGAATTGTACGGTGGAGAGCCTGTGTTCCGTCAATGGTTGGACCGGCTGGATCGTGTGGTAAAAAACTCTTCCGGCGAATCGGCGGTGGATTTTTTATATCGGCAGGAGCGGAAGATCAGCGACTTGTTTGATGATATACGTTACTCCCATCCGGCAATTTTTATGATTGAGTACGCGATGGCACGAACATTGCAGGCGAAAGGAATACAGCCGGACCTGGTGATGGGGGCTAGCATGGGGGAGTACGCGGCGGCCGCTATCGCAGGCGTTATGGAGCCGGAAGATGTGTTGGCCATGATTCTGGATCAGGCGACCATTTTCGCGGATATCTGTCCTCCCGGCGGTATGTTGACGATTTTGGGCTCCCCGGATTTATATCGCGACCTTCCGTTGTTGCGTGAAAAAAGCCAATTGTCCTCAATCAATTATCATTCGCATTTTGTGGTTACAGGTAATAATGAAGACCTGGATGAAATAGAGACTTGTCTCAAACAAAAAGAGATTAACTTTCACCGCTTACCGGTGCGGTTCGCCTTCCACTCCTCTTTCATAGATGGGGCCGAAGCCGCCTTCCAAAAAACATTGGCGAGGTTTTCGTTGAGGAAGCCGGAGATACCCTATATTTCTTGTATGACCGGTGAAATCATGGACCGGATTCCTTTAGGCTATTTCTGGAACATTGTCCGTCAGCCCATTATGATTGCGAAGGCGGTAGAAAATCTAGAGGCGTCCGGTCCGTATCGGTATATTGATCTGGGGCCTTCCGGCACTATGGCGAATTTTGTTAAAAATAACCTGGCGGATGAGAGTGAGTCCATGTGCTTTCATATTATATCCCCATTCGGGGGTGAGATGAAAAAGATCCGGCAATTGGACGGATTGGTTTCATCGAGAGAATCAATTCAAACCAAAAAGGAGAAAAAGCCGATGAGAGTCTATTTATTTCCCGGACAGGGATCTCAACAAAAAGGTATGGGAAAAGATTTGTTTGATGAATTCGAGGATCTGACCGCCCGGGCGGATGAGATTCTTGGGTATTCTGTAAAAGAACTGTGTCTGGAGGATCCCGAGAACAAATTGGGACAAACGCAATATACGCAACCGGTGTTGTATGTGGTCAATGCCATGGCATATTTGAAAAAATGCAAAAACAATCCCAAACCCGATTTTGTGTTGGGACATAGCGTCGCCGAATACAACGCTCTATTCGCAGCCGGGGCCGTGGATTTTGAGACAGGCCTTCGATTGGTGATGAAACGGGGTGAATTGATGGGACAGGCTAAAGGCGGCGGAATGGCTGCGGTCATGGGTTTGGACTGCCGGAAGGTGGACGAGATTTTGGTGAAAAACAAGTTGAAAGATGTGTTTGTGGCTAATTATAATTCGTCGCTGCAGATTGTGATCTCTGGCGCCCGGGAGGCGATTGAAAAAGCGGAACCGCTGTTCGTGGAGGCGGGGGCGTCCCATTACCGGATATTGAATGTCAGCGGCGCTTTTCATACGCCTTTTATGGAACAGGCGAAGAAGAAATTCAAAAAGTTTGTAAAGAAGTTTGATTTTGGAAAATTGGAGATTCCTGTGATTTCAAATGTGACGGCGCGGCCGTACAAACAGGAAGAACTCACCGACAATATCATCGAGCAGATTACCTCGCCGGTCCGCTGGATGGAGAGTATTCAGTATCTTTTGGCCAAAGGAGGGGTAGCGAGCGAGTTCGACGAGATCAGTGGTAGCAATCTCAGCGTGGTGAAAGCGTTGGCCATCCGTATCGGTTTCGAGTCCGGTCCGCTGGATCTTTCCGCCGAAGAGGCGGAGCAAGAGACTCCGGTTTCCAAAACTTCCGCGAGCGAGAGCTCCTCGAGGCAGACATCCGCGCCGGAAATGCCGATTACCGCTGAATCGCTGGGCAACGAGCAATTTAAAAAAGATTACAATCTCAAATACGCCTACCTGGCGGGGGGTATGTACAAGGGGATCGCATCTTCCCGGATGGTGGTGGCGCTTGCCCGTTCCGGTTATATGGGATTTTTCGGCACCGGCGGTCTGGATCTGGATGAGATAGAACGGGGAATCAAGTATATCAGGTCCGAGCTTGGTAATGGAGCTCCGTTCGGTATGAATCTGGTGGCGGGTCACGCGCTTCCCGAGAAAGAGGAGCAGGTGCTCGACCTGTTCAGCAAATACGATATCCCGGTCATCGAGGCCGCGGCGTTCATGACAATGTCGCCTGCTCTGGTGAAATACCGTGCCAAAGGTTTGCGAAAACAGGAGAATGGTGAAATCGTGGTCAAAAACCGGATTATCGCCAAACTATCCAGGCCGGAAGTGGCGGAACAGTTTTTGAATCCCGCTCCCCAGCGGATAGTGAAGAAACTGGTGGACGCGGGGAAATTGAGCCGGGCGGAAGCAGACTTGCTGGAACGTGTGCCAATGGCGGACGATTTGTGCGTCGAAGCCGACTCCGGCGGGCATACGGATATGGGGATTCTGTCGGCCTTATTGCCATCGATTCTTGAATTGCGCGATCAAATGAAAAAAAAATTCGATTACAAACATGATATCCGTGTGGGCGCCGCAGGGGGGATCGGTACTCCTGGAGCGGCAGCGGCGGCGTATGTGTTGGGAGCCGATTTTATCGTCACTGGATCCATTAACCAATGCAGTGTCGAGGCAGGCACCAGCGACGCGGTCAAAGATTTGTTGCAGGATATCAATGTCCAGGACACCGATTATGCTCCAGCCCCTGATATGTTCGAAATGGGCGCGAAGGTGCAGGTGTTGAAGCGGGGCGTCTTTTTTCCCGCCAGAGCCAATAAATTGTACGATTTGTACCGTCAATACAATTCCCTGGATGAAC
>JAHELQ010000529.1 GCA_024644125.1 Candidatus Aminicenantota bacterium
CTACGGCTGGTACTCCTACATCAAAGACCAGGTAGGCACCATCTACAAAATCTTCTCCCACCAAACCCAGACCACCGCAACCACCCGCCACTACGACACCTTCGGCAACCTCCTCTCCCAAACAGGCCCCACCAAAGGCAACCTCGGCTTCCAGTCCAAATACTTCGACCAGGAATCAGGACTGAATTACTTTTTTCATAGGTATTACAAACCAAGTATTGGGCGTTTTCTATCAGAAGATCCAATGGGGTTGTCAGATGATCCAAATATATATATTTTTGGAAATAACAATCCATCAAATTATTTGGACTTTTATGGCTTAAAAAAATGCCCCAAGAAAAAGAATTGCAATACGGTTTTTTGGCTCTGCATGCTTGATAAAGGAGTGGGGCTTATCCCTGTAGTTGGGGCGATAAAAGAATTTGCTTCTTCCGAAGATTTTGATTTTATGGATTTAAGTGCTGCTAGTGGGGAAACTTTAAACAAATATTCCAAAATATACGAAGGCAAGGCTTGGACACATGGTACAGGGCAAGCACCTCATTTTCGAGAATTAGATCTAATGCAAAAAAAAGGTTTACGATACCCCAAAAAATCCTCTATATGGAGACGGCTTAATAAAATGGGAAAATTTTTAAAAAAAGCGAGCATTGCCCTGGATGTTTTTAGCACTTCCGCAGATATGCTGGAATGTTGGAGTAGAAAGTTGGATTGTGAAATGAATAATTTGTACAAATGATAACGATATTCGCACCTTTTTTAGTGTTTTTTTTAGTTGCGGAAAGCTTCATCATTTATAAAAACTATGATCGCTATATACAAATACTTCCGTCTATGACGAACATATCAATGGAACTGAGTGTCGATCATCTCAGAGGGCTTTCAAAGTTATCAGGCTTAAAACAAGACTTTATCCATGGTTATTATGAGATAAAACATTCAAAAAAACGAATATATATCAAAAGCACTCACCATTGGGCCTTTGTGTCGTTATTTATCGGATTTGTGAGTTATTCGAAGAAGGGGGATATCTTAAAAATAGACTACATTGTAAAGTTAAGGATTGCTCCATTGATCTTTTTTTTGGCAATTGTAGGGGGATTGACAATTAGTTTGTTTGCTGGCTCTTTATTTGATGACCACTTTTTTTTAAATAACTATTTTGTCTTTTTCCCACTGATTATTGTTTTTTTGATTTATATGTATTATGACGAGTTTAATAAGATGAAGAGTTCATTCTTTTATGTAATTGAGGAACTAAAGCTTACAATCCTTACGCAAAAATGAAAAAGATAATTATTCCTATGTTGGCTATATTTCTATCTGTGAGCTGTGAAAGCTTTGTTCAGGAAACTTCTGTATTAGAGCAAAAAACGAAAGCACTTGAAACCATGAAACGCATTCATCAAATTGATATGCGTTTTAAAGAAATATTGAATAAGAAAATCCCTTTTTATCACCATGCAAATTCAATAATGGAACTGGTAAAAAACGCCCCATCTGATTTTTTTGAGGAAGTTTCAGTTTGCGACTCTTGGGGGAATAACATTCTATTTTTTTGGGATCAAAACAACAATGAATATGGAATTGCCTCGCCTGGAAATGATGGAGAATTTGAAGGTTGGGATCAGCGTGGATTCTATAATGGTGATATTCTTTGGGGATATAAAGGTGATATAATATTGATTAATGGGGAATTTGTTTTTGGCCCTGACGCCAGACCGGAAAGGAATTCTCCAAAGCTAATAGCTCCTGCTCTGGAATTATTTGATAAAGGAGACCTGAATGGTAGCCTCAAGTTGTTTGCCAGTTTTCAAAAAAAATACCCTTTCAACCTATATGCAAATGTTTACCTGGGCACTTCATACTTTTTTCTCGGAAGGAACCAAGATGCAATAGATGTATTAATTCATGCAAGACGACACTTCCCAAACAATTCGGAAATAGATTTGTTACTTTCCCTAGCCTATTGTGAGAATGATAGTATGCAGAAAGCAATACAGTGTTTATTATCATCAAATCAGAAATTCAATAATGATAGTTATAACCTCACTGGTATTTCCTCATTTCAAACAGAAATAAACTTATGGATTGATTATAAAGAGAATGATTTTAATTCTCTGGCAAAATCTCATGAAGAGATAATTGATTATTACAAAAACCTGAATGACTTTCCCCACTATTCTCAGGTCTATTCAATGATTTATTATCAGCTAGGAGTTATTCAGTCGAAGTTTCAAAACAATTCTAGCGCTATATATTTTTTTAAAAAATCTATTTCTATTGGGAAACCAGAAGAAATTTTCTTTATAAAATCCCGGTCTGAACTTTCAAAACTGTATGCAAAAATTGTGTAAGCGCTAATTTAGGTTAATTTTATTCCATTGGCAATTATTCTGATTTCTGTAAGAGCCTAACCACCCCCTTCTTTTCCTCCACCTCATTTTGTGTCAAAGTTTTTGTTTGACAAGAATGAGGAGTTTATCATGGAATTACAGGTATGTAAATGTTAAGAGGCGTGTTATATTACGAATGTATGCGCCTCTTGACAGGTGGGGGATTCTGGAGAAAGGCGTTCCCTTGATTTTGGCGGGGGAATTTGGTAGTATCAGGTGGATTGACGATGAGAAGAGAGATGAGAGTCGTTGGAAATGTTTGGAACTTTTTTAGAGCGCGGGGGCACCATGTGGTGTTTGCCGTGTCGATTCTTTCGATGGGGTTGTTGATTACATGGTGGTCGGTGTTTTTAAGCCAGTCCATCAATCTTCTCCGCCAACAGCGGTACGGGCAACTGGAATTGAAAATGGAAATCCTGGCGTTGAGGGCAGGCTCGGATGAAGAGATGCGGCCGGTCGAGGGCGTCCTTGTTGTTGACGGACGTTTCGAGGTTGTGCATGGACAATTGATGCCCGAAGGGACGTTCGCCCTGAAACCCCATTGGCCCGATTATTATGTTCGCTCCACGGCGGCTGCCAAAGAGGTGATCGAGGAGGACTTCCGGCGCAAACAGTTGATGCTTGCCGGCGAAGGGAGTTTGCTGTTCTTGTTGTTATTATTGGGATTGATCTTGATGTATAAGTACATCCGGTTGGAAAAGCGGACTACACGGGAGGTGACGGAGTTTTGGAGCCGCCTCACCCATGAGATCAAGACCCCCATCACTGGCATCAAAGGTTTTTTGCAAAGTATAAAGAACCACTCCATCGACAACGACAACCTCGAACCATTGGTCAACCTGGCCTTGCAGCAGGTGGTGCGGCAAGAAAAATTGGCTGAGAATATTTTGGCCGGTTCACGCTTGAGGGACCACTCGAGCCGCATCATTGTCTCGCCCATCAATGTCAAAGAGTTTATCGACGGCTACTTCCGGGAAGCCCTCCATTTGGCCAACGCCGACGTCACTCTGGAGTTCAAGCTCGAGGGGATCCATCATATGGTGGCCGACGAGCCCTCGTTAAAAGTGATCCTGGACAACATCACCGAAAATGCCGTAAAATACGTACTAAGGGATTTACATTTGACATTGCGGGTTTACAGCGAAGGGAGCAAAATTGTTATGGCCTTCTCCGATAATGGGCCGGGATTTCATCCTTCGCTTCAGAAGAATATTTTTTCGGCTTATAGAATGCTTCAGGACCAGCCGGAAGAGATCCCGCACGGAACAGGTATGGGACTTTACATCTCCAGAGAGCTGGCGCAGGAAATGGGGGGTCTCCTAACGGCGGAAACTTCTCCCAATCAAACTGGGGCGCGCCTGCGTTTGGTGTTGCCGGGAGTGAGGCAATCATGAGCTACCGGGCGGCGGTCATCGAAGACGACGAGCTCATCAACCGTCTGATCACCCTCAATTTGAAAAAAACCGGCTATGAAGTCACAGGATACCATTCCGCCGAGGAATTTCTAGATAACTCCGGCCAAGCGCCCTTCGATATCCTGATTCTCGATCTACGCCTCCCGGGAATGAACGGGCTGGAATTGATAAAACA
>JAHELQ010000530.1 GCA_024644125.1 Candidatus Aminicenantota bacterium
CTTGATCAAAACCGCCCGCATTATGTTTCAGGCCAGGGGGAAATAACACTTGCGCGGGAAGAGGACCGGCATTTTGTTGGTTTTGCTTGTGTTGGCATTGGGGAGCGTGGCTGTCGTTTTTCGAAACGCGGTTCGAGACGAAGCCCTCTATCTCCAGGACGCCGCCATTATGGCTCGATGCCTTGAGGAGGGGCGCTGGTTCGGTAACGCGCCGGTCGGTTTGCACGGATTCCTTTTCAAACTTCCGGCCGCGCTGGTATTTCTTGCCACCGGCCCATCAGTCACAGCCGCCACCTTCATAAACATCCTATACGCCATGCTTGCCGCCTGGCTCTGCTATCTCATCTTCCTCCGCGTCACCACCTCCAGCCAATGGGCGTTAGCCGGCGCTCTCCTATTGATCACCTCCTACCATTTTATCGACACGCTACCGACATTTCTTCGGGAAATCCCGGCCCTGTTATCGGTTCTGGTTCTCCTATACGGGATTGTCACCAAAAAAAAGCTTTTGTGGACGATAATAGGCCTGCTCCTCATATTGGATTCGCGCGAAATACTCTACTTCATGATTCTTCCTGGCTTATGGCTCTACATAATCTGGTCCCGGCGCCATGAAGGGAAGAAAAAAATCATCACCCTCTCTCTTGCATGCTTACTGCCCTTCTTCGTGACGGCAATGTTGATGCTTTTTACCGGATTGGTCCCCTTGAATCCGCGGATCCCCTACATCCTGGGACTCCACGAAGGGGGATTTCTACGGGCCCTGCAATGGAAATTCGCTTCCACGGGCTTACCGTTGCCTTTGCAACCGGCGACCTGGCTCTCGCCAACCGGAGTGGACGGATCCGCCGCCGCTACATGGTTCTGGTCACTCTTGACCCATCTGCTAGGACCGAAGGGACTCTCGTTGGTATCGATCCCAAAATTCATCCTCATCCCGGCTATCGCGATGGGATGGCGCCTCCAGAAACAATGGCTCAGAAACATCGCCTCCCCAATGGCGGCATTCCCGTTCATGGCATTACCGCCGCTAACACTTGTCATTCTCACCCGTAGCTCAGGCCGGCACCTGCTGCCATTCGCCCCCATCCTGATTTTGTCCTTCATTCTGTTCATACGCGACGGTATCCGCGACATCCGGTTCTTCAGGCGAGTCCTCATCGTGACCTCCGCCGCAATCGCAGGCGAGATGTTCTTCCCACATCCAAAATTATTGCTGAATCTCACTCTTCAGGCTCTTGTCATCATCGCCCTTTGGGCCTATTATTTCCTGAGAAGCCAATCGGAGAAAAAGCTCGTTCTCATCGCCTGGGTCCCTATCGCGATCATCGCGCTCACTACATTTGGCAGCGCTATCGGCGCTTCGGTCTTGCTACCCGGACAAATCGGTCGCACTCTTACATGGGGCCGCCATTCCCAGATCCCCCTCATCGTCACCCACCTTCCCAGGCAAAAACCAGTCTGGATAAACGCCAATCCGCTCCTGGTCTCCTTTTTCACTCATCAAGACTTTTTTCCCCCTAACCTTGCCAGGCAATACTTCCAGAACTTCTTCCACATCCCCAAAAGCCGGCGCATCAAGCCCCCCCATCCCCAACTGATTCATTCCTTCCACTGGGGCGATATCGACGACTTCATCTATAACCTTGGGCAACAGGGCATCGACACCGTCATCATGGTATCCTCGACCACCAAAAGTAAAAAATTCCGCTTCCCTATGCAAGATCTCCGTTCCATACTGGAGGCCCACCCAGCCTTCCTCCTCAAAAACACGTTCACTCTCAAAAACAAGCAAATCCACATCTTCCACCTGCCTCCGCTATCCGGTGGCGAATCCGGCTTCGCGCTATAGTCCCGGCCTTTTTCCTCTTTCCTTTTGCGCCAATAATTGTTAAAATGGGGAACGAGGGAAATGGATGTATAAAAATAAAAAAATAGTCGTCGTGGTGCCCGCTTATAATGAAGAAGCCTCCATCGGGGAAGTGCTGGCCGGGATCCCTGCGTATGTGGACGAGATTGTCGTAGTGGATGATGGCTCGATAGACAGTACCGCGGCCATCGCCAGAAACGCCGGCGCAACGGTTGTCGGCCACAAAAAAAACAAGGGTCTGGGCCTCGCCTTGCAGAGCGGCATCGGCAAGGCTCTTGAATTGGGAGCGGATATCATGCTCAATATCGACGCCGACGGCCAATTCGACCCACGGGATATGACCCAATTGATCGAGCCGATTGTGGAAGAAAGTTTCGATTTTGTGACCGCATCGCGATTCAAAGACAAAAATCTCCAGCCGGAGATTCCCCGGATCAAACTCTGGGGAAACCGTATGGTGTCCCGGTTGGTGAGCTGGATCATCGGACAACGTTTCAGCGATGTATCCTGCGGCTACAGGGCCTACTCCCGAGATGTGCTCCTAAAGCTCAACCTCTTCGGCTATTTCACCTACACGCAAGAGACATTTATCGACCTGGCCTTCAAAAACGCAGTCATTGGAGAAATCCCTCTAAAAATCCGGGGCACCCGCCGGCATGGGAAATCGAAGGTGGCATCGAACCTGTTTCGCTATGGTTACAATAGTTTCAAGATCATGTTTCGCGCCTTCCGGGATTACCGTCCGTTGAAGTTATTTCTCCTGGCGTCGATGATGATGTTGCTGCTGGGAGCCAGTAGCGGCGTTTTTTTGTTGGTTCACTACCTATCAACCGGACATTTTTCTCCGCACAAATGGGCGGGATTCATGTCGGGTTTTTTCCTGATTCTTTCCCTTTTGCTTTTTATCGTGGGCATCATACTGGATATGTTCGTACGCATGCGCAGGAATCAGGAGGAAATGCTCTACTTGTTGAGGAAAACCAATTACCATGGGCCTGCAAATACAAAACAATAGAAACGGCAATCTGGCTTCCGGCGGTATATCGAGCCACTATCGTGCGTTATGGTTTTTCACCTTCCACCGGAAAAAAGAAGGCAACAAAAAAATAATGGGGGAATACTTCGCCCGGCTGGTGATGGGAGAGCTGGAAGAATACACCTCCCTGGAAGGGAAACGGCTTTTGGATGTCGGCGGCGGAAGGGGCTTTTTCTGCTCCATGTTCCGCGACGAACGCTTCTGCTCAGCCATCAACCTGGAACCCTTCCCCAAAGAGCTCGATTACCCATTGACGGTTCAAGGCCTGGCACACGAACTCCCCTTCCCCGATGAACACTTCGACGTCGTTTTGTGCCGCGGCGTTTTGGAGCACATCCCCATCGCCATGCAACAACCGTCGGTAAACGACATGTTCCGGGTCACCCGGAAGGGCGGGATCTGTTACATACTGATTCCCCCCTGGTACAATCCCCACGCGGGGCATAACCTGAAACCGTTTCACCTGCTCCCGTTCGGTTTGGCCAAACGGTTACGCCGTCTGTTTTTCGGAAACAAAATTACGGAAAACTCCTATGCCGAGGCACAACTCTACAAGATCACATTCCTCCGGATGAAGCGGATGATCGAAGCGGCGGGTTTTGAAATCCTGGGAGTGAAAGATACCCATCTACGCCTTCACTTCATGGCCCACATTCCATTATTGAGAGAAGTCCTCATCCCGGCGGCGGCATTTATCGCCGGTAAAAAACAGCCATGAAAAGAATTTTCATCATTCAGAACACTCCTCTCGACGCGCCCTTACCTCTATCTGTGTTTCTCGCCAACTTACTGAACCGGTTTCCCCATCACCGGGATATCGAGATAAACCTCATCGCCGGCAAAACCCAAACCATCCCGGCAGGCGTGCTGTCGTTGTGCCGCCACGTCTATACGGTCGCCGCCAGCACCTACTCCATCAAAGACAACATCAAATTCAGTCTCAAAGCCTACCGAATTCTCAAACAGGAACACAGCCATTCCCCGATCGACATTGTGCATTGTTTTTATCCGAATTCATCTCTTCTGGGAGCTGTACTCTTTAAATGGCTCAGACATAAGAAAGTCGCGACCATCTAC
>JAHELQ010000531.1 GCA_024644125.1 Candidatus Aminicenantota bacterium
TCAAGTGGGCGCTCCCGGTTATCGATGTACTCCTCGATGATAAAATGGACATTCACGCCGCCAGCGCCAAAGGAGCTCAAACCAGCCCTCAGAGGCATTCCATTTTCCTCCGAAGAGCCTTTCGGCAGCCATTCCGCTAGAGTTTGCTGCACATAAAACGGCGATTTGCCGAAATCGATTGCAGGATTGGGGATTCGGGCGTTCAATGACGGAACCAGGAGCCGGTGCTTCATTTGCAACAATATCTTGATCAATCCTGCCACTGCCGCCGCCGATTCCAGGTGCCCGATATTGGACTTCACTGAACCAAGCGCGCAGCACCGGTAGGGAATAGGCCCCTCATCAGCGCGCCAATTGCGTGTGAACGCTTCCGACAGGCCGCGCAATTCAATCGGATCGCCGAGCGATGTGCCGGTGCCGTGGGTTTCGATATAACTTACAGTGGCGGGATCCACCCCAGCGTCCCGGAGAGCCGTCTCGACCAGATCTGCCTGGGCCAAAGGATTGGGGACTGTGAAGCCGTTGGTTTTACCTCCGGAATTGATAGCGCCGCCTTTGATCACAGCGTAAATATGGTCCCCGTCCGGTTCAGCTTTGGACAGAGGTTTCAACAATACGGCGGCGATTCCCTCCCCCATCACGGTTCCGTCCGCCCCCTCGCCGAACGGCCTGCACACTCCCTGGGGCGACAATATTTTCATCCGGGAATACTGCACAAACCGGCTGGGATGGAGAAATACATTTACGCCGCCGGCGATCGCCATATCACAATCGCCTTGCCGCAAACTCTGGCACGCCAGGTAAATACCGACGCCTGAGGCGGAACACGCGGTATCCACGGCGATACTGGGGCCCCGGAAATCAAAAAAATAGGAAATCCGGTTGGGAATTTGATAATAATCCGAACCTCTATACGCGCATTCCCCGCGCAACGCCGCCCCGCTGGAAATGGTGTTGTAGTCGCTGGCGATAATCCCCACAAACACACCTGTGTTACGGGAGATAGTCTCATGCGTGTATCCGGCGTCCTCGAACAATCCCCACACCACCTCCAAAAACAGTCGCTGTTGGGGATCCATCATTTCCGCTTCCCGCGGAGAGATATGGAAAAATGGCGCCTCGAAACGGTCCACATCACTCACGAAACCGCCCCATTTGCAATAACTCTTGCCGGGAATGTCGCCGGGAGCGAAATAGGCGTTTGCATCCCACCGTTCCAGTGGTACTTCCGTGACACAATCCACCCCTTCAGCCAATCGCCGCCAGAATTCCTCAATGGTGGCCGCTCTGGGAAACCTACCGTTCATGCCGATGATGGCGATGGTCCGGCCCGCCCCCCCCCTCTCCGTCACTTTCTCCTGGAGACCGGCGGTTACGCCCTGCCGGGCATTTACAATGGCCGAGACAATATTCTTGATAGTGCGGCGCTCAAACAAAAGTGTGGTGGGAATGGTCTTGAAATCTTTATGCAAAAGTGATGTTATTTCAACGATCTTCAAAGAATTCCGCTGGATATAGCTGTCTATTTCAGCTTCGAGATCCAGCTCCGCCGGAGGGATATGCAGGGCCAACGAAAACGCCTTCCTCACCCTATCGAGCACAAACGCCTCATAATCCCCACTTTCCCGGGCAACGGCGGCTGTGGCGACGCTATTCCGAAAACTGGCGTGAACAAAGAGGTGGATTTCCCGCTCCAATTTTTGCGCGCTACTCAATTCAGCGGCAATCGTTACGAGCATCTCTTCCCTCTTTCGAATCTGACCAATTGGCGCCGGTTCGACAGAGGATGCCTTTTTTTTATCCGGAGCGCCAATCTTTTCCTGTCCGGCATGCGACGGCCGATACTCCAACTTCGCCAATTCACTGGCGGGAAACTGTATAGCAAAGTTTTCGCCTTCTTTTGCAACGGCGTGGGCCGGCGCGATTTTTTCCAGAAACAGCCGGGCCGGCTCGTTTTTAGGAGATTTCCTGTAAGAAACAGTCACAGTTGGGATTTTTTTTTCCACCGCCATGTTCCCGAGGTGCGCCATCATCTTGTATTCCACCCCTCTGCCCAATACCCGGCAACTAAGTAAGAAGGTATCCAATGTGAGAGCGCGCTCCCCAATTTTGAGGATCATCACTCCTACGATGCCGTAATCGCCGAACCGGTCTTTGACCTCGGCGATCAAACATTCATGATTCCCCTCTTCCAACAAAACCTGGATCTCGCTATTTTCGCGGCGGATAGTGGTAAAATTGAACTGATTGGTGCGCCCAGTCAATTGTGATACGCGAGCCAGAGCTCCGGCGGGCATGGAGCCTATCGTCACCTGCAATCCGAGACTCTCGATAAAATCTGAAAAATTAGCGCTCGATTGCAATAACTTCTCCCGCTCCACATTCGCTTTGTAAGACTCCGCCCTGGTTTTGTCTTCAGTCGTGACGATAAATTTGTCCAGCGTCCAGATATGGTGCAAAAACGATTCGTCGCCTTCCACCGGCGGCCACTGGATGCACAACACCTCCGGACAATTGAACCGTACCTCGGCGATCTCCACCGGGTTGTCGTCGATAAACACAAAACTATCGAGCCCCAGATTCAAATGTGCCGCCAGCGAACGGATGTTTTCCGATTTGGAGGTCCAATTAATGCGAAAATCTACAATGTGTTCCCGCTTCAACACCATCCCGGAATTCTTCTCAAAGGTATTCCAGACATCCTCTTCATCGTTCTTGCTGCACAGGCACAATAAAAATCCCTGATCCACCTTTTCCAGCAAAAACTCCTGGAAAGTTTTGAACAATCCCTCGATCCTGACGCCGTCGGGTCCCTCTTCGCCGCAAATGCCGGCCCACAATGTGTTGTCGCAATCCAGAATAATCACTTTCGAAGGGGCGTGCCGGAGAGAATAAAACCACCGGGCCGCCACAGTGGCGAGAACGTTATAATATCCTGTTGTATAGGGAACATGCCCCAATTCATCGGTAAAAGAATCGAAAAACTCTTCCACCCCGAATGACCGGAGAACTGATTCCCCTTTGATCCAGCCCATACCGGTTCCGGACTGAAAAAAACATCCCAACTGGTCTTCAAATTCGTTTGCCAGCCTGGAAAACCAATCGAGATGAGAATATGCAGGAGATGGAGGACAGACGATCAATAGGGTAAAAACCGAAGACCTCTGTCTAAACGCTTCCAGTGCTCCGGTAAATTCGACGAAGGTTTTTCGCAAATAATCTTCCTCGCCGCCGTCGAGCTCATGTTGCCCCTTCACATAGCGCAACCAATCATCGAACTTCACCAGAACTACATTCATACCGGAAACGTTTTGTCCAAAGGCGCTCTCTGGATTCAACAACTCCTGAAATATCTGGTTATACGGGGCAAACTCGATATCCCCCCGCAGCTCCAACCGGTCCATCCAAAACTCCAGGCCCGGCCGCAACGGTTCCGCAGTGAAAGACGCGGCAATAATCAATTTATCACACTCTTGCTTCACTGTTTTTCCGGCTTCGTTTTTTATCTGAAGACTTACCATGGGAGCGCACCTCCGATCCTTTTTTATTGCAATCCTCAGTCGGAATCCGCACAAATCAAGTGCGAAGTCTCTAATTTGATACTAAAATCACTGGAAAGCTCTTCCCGTTTCGCGATGGTAAAAAATGGGAAACAGGTGCGGCCGAACGGAGTTTTGGTTTCACGGAATCGGTGTTCCTTGCACCCGCATACCGACATCTCCATCCCCTTGCTCCGGCACAACGCCTCGAGCTCAGTGAACTTCTCCAATTTTTTTGTCAATGGATACGAGAACAATTCGTTTTCAGAAATTGTAGGGGTTTGCTCAGACAATAATTCAACCGCGCCACGGAGGAACTCGTTTTGTTTGACCTTTTCCATCATGCTGCGGGGCAATACCAGGTAACTCATCACCACCCTCTTTACCCCGAGATCACGGGCATCCGAGACAATCCGCTCCACATTTTCCATAGTATCATCG
>JAHELQ010000074.1 GCA_024644125.1 Candidatus Aminicenantota bacterium
CGAAGTTGAAGTCGTCGTAGGTCATCTGGGTTTGTTTGCCGTCGGGGTAGGTGATTTTGGTGAGATTGCCGCTGGCGTCGTATTGGTAGGTGGTGGTGCGGTTGAGGATGTTGTCTTCGGTGGAGATGACCTGGTTATTTTGGTTGTAGGTGTTGGTCTGGTCGAGGCCGTAGTCGCGGATGCGGAGGATTTGGTGGAAGCCGGGGATGGCGGGGTCGTTCTGGTAGTCGAGGCGGAGATTTTGTCTGGTGATGGTGAATTGCCGGGATTGCGGCGAGAACGGGGCGTGCGGGTCGCCGGGGGGTTGGGACCAGGAAGTGTCGGTAGTTGTGGCGATGACCTGTTTGACCTGGAGATCGGGATTGTAGAGGATGATGGTTTTGTCGGAGCCGTCGGGGTGGATGATTTTGATTAGTTGTTCGCCGTTGTAGTGATAGGATGTGGTTTTGCCATGGATGTCGATCTCGTTCATCATGGAGTGGCATTCGGGACAGGCATATGTTTCTTCTGTCTCTAAATAGCGAAGATTTACCTGTCCCCTATTTGATCCTTTTTTTAAATGGATAAAACAGAACGTAAAGATAAAAGCATTCTACGAAACATCGGAGGTTGCAGTAAAAGCACAAATTCGGATAGCGATAATTTTTTACGTCATTCTTTCCTTTATCAAATTTCAAACAAGGTGTGACGGCACAATACTTAAATTATGCAGAATCATTCGAAACTCAGTTTTCAAAAATAAAGGCATTAATAGATTTTACTATGAGAAGGCCCAGATAAATGGGGAAAGGGCAGAGATCCTTACTTGCAGAGGGTCTTGATTTATTTAAGCCTCCAATAATAGGGGGCACAACTGCGATCTCGTTAATTTGACATTTACAGCAAAATCATGATATATCTTTTAAAACATTGGCCATTTCAAGTATAGGTGAAATAAAATGGGAATGTTTGATTAGAGACACCAAAAAAAATTCAATAACAAAAAATATAGAGTTTTTTAGATATTAAAAAACAAGAAGAGGGTTTTGTTGAAAACTAAAAAATCATGTAGGAGGAAACGAATGTTAAGAGAATTAAAAAAAGTAGAATTAAGTACAAATGAAAAGAAAAGGACACTAGCTGGAAGTGCACCTCTTGTTGAATGTCTTGGAAATTGTAATAATTGCCAGGGTACGACCAGTCGCCTTAATGAAGACTCTTTCCAACAGGATGCCAATAAATAAAGGATAAAAGCTTTATTTATTGATTATCTCTAAAAAATAGAACAGATCAAAACCCTCTTCTTCTCAGTATAAATATTGGAGGTTTGGTTTGATTATATCGACAGAAGAAGTAAAATATAAGTTAACGCCAATGTCTTCTCTCATATTTCCTATTGATATCCCTATAGACTTGTCAAAATATTCTACAAAGAATTTCAATTCAAAATGCGATACACTTATTCATAACATCTCAGAAGAGTATGCAAGGAGTAAGATCTCTAATTGCACAACTATTGTTTTCGAGGTAACTCAAGAATGTAATTTTCGTTGCCGTTACTGTGCATATAGCGACCTCTATCCAAATTTCAGAAGACATCAAAATTCAGATATGAGTTTTTTGGTTGCGAAGAGTGCGTTAGATGAAATCGCAAAGATTGTTTTCTCAGGACTCCGAACAAATAAAGGCTCAATAGCAATAGGCTTCTATGGAGGTGAACCTTTAATTAGATTTGATTTAATAAAAAAAATCTACGAATATTCAAAATTGAAGAAAGATGAATTTGGTCAAGAGCATCCATGGAGGTATAGACTTACAACAAATGGATATTTGCTAAAGGGAGAAATAGTAGATTTTTTTATTGAGAATAATTTTTCTTGCGATATCAGTATTGATGGACACAAAAGTGAACACGACAAGTTCCGAGTTACTCGCAATGGAGAGCCTACTTGGGAACAAATTTGGAGGAATATAAATTACATTCATGACAATTTTCCAGAATATTTTAACGAAAAAATCAACTTTCAAGTAACTATACATCCGGAATATAACCTTTTTAAATTACAAGAATTTTTTAGAAAAAATGAGAACATTTTTAATAAAAAAAACACTCGGTTATCTACTCTAAGAATGCTTGGTTTGCAAGATTGCCTGCAACAAATTTGGGAGAAAAAATATAGAAAACTTCAAAATACCGTTTCCAAGCTCGACAAAAACTTCTGGCTATTTGATAAACTAAACTTCAATAGAATTGAAAACAAACTTATTAAAAAGACATCAGCAAAGAAATTCGTTAATCAGTTTTCCGGTAATTGTTTCCCTGGAGAAAATAAACTCCTGGTTAACAGTGATGGGAAATTTTCAATCTGCGAAAGAGTCAGTCCAGGAAACTATATCGGAGATTTCGATAAGGGTTTTTACTTTAACAAAATTATTGAATTGGAGAAAAACTGGAAACAAACCATACATAATAAATTATGTCGAAAATGCTATTATTGGTTCTATTGTAACGCCTGCTATAGTAACAGCGAAAAAAATGGGATTTTTACCATCGATAATAATTTTTGCGAGAATGTAAAAAAATCCCTTTATGGTGACTTGACGAAATATTTATCTATAGAGGAGGAAAAACGTGAAAAAAATAGTGATATCACTAATTGTCTTACTGATTTTATTGACAAACTGTAAACAAAAACAACCAAATGCGAAAGCAATCTTCGTTGAAGAGAATCAATCGGCAGCTCATATCAAGATCGAAAAAAAAAGAGAGATCCAGCTCAAGAATCTATCTGGTGTTGAGCCAAGCCCCAAGATACTGGCTACTCCGGACAACATCTTGGTATTTCATTTCGACGGGAATGGTTCTCGGGCGAAGAAGATTTTCTGTGACGCTTATTCCCATCAATTGGAATGGAAATGGAGAAAAGAATTCATGATTGGTCAGGGGCCGGGGGATATCTCGTCATCTTGTCGTTTTTTTCTCATAAACAACCAAATATACTGCTTGGAAAATGGATCGAGACGTGTATCAATCTTTGATTTACACATGAATTACCAGTCCATGAAAAAAGCAGAATCAGCCAATCACTTTAGCTTTTTTTCAAACAATGGGCGTTATTATTATGCATTGACTAACTCAATTGGAAATATTGGGTTAGCAATTTGGAAAATGAAAGTAGGGGGGAATGGAAAACAAAAAATCGTTTCATTCGATCCCTATAATTACAATGCGGTGGACAAAGAAAGACATCTATTTTTACTTATGGCACGACCGGAGAAAGTTCTTTTCTCCCATGAAGACCGAATTTTTTTTCTCAATTGTAAAGAATTCTCCATCTTCAGAATAAATGAAAATGCATTTCTAGATAAAGCTATCCGATATATTACACCGGAAATCACGCTTTCCTCTGACGAGAACAGAGAAAATATGATCGCCTTCAGAAAAAAACATCGTGTTATTTCTGTAATTGGGGGCAAGAAAGTTGTTTTCGCACCATTTGTACAGCCTGCTTCCGGCGTCGCGTGTTTAAAAAATGGCTTTGTTGTATTTCGCCGTAGAAATTATAAATGCGAATGCAGCGATACAACCGAAGGCGACTATTTCACCTATGATCTCGTTCATAAGGGCAAAGTTCAATTCCCATGCTATGTCTCAAATTTTGATCAATTTGGCTTCAACTCCCAGCAACTATGGGAAAATGGGATCTACCTTGTACAAGAAGCAGGCGAAAATGAAGAGTCCGATTACTTAACCTTCTGGGAAGTGGAAGAATGAAACATTTTGAACTGTCACCTTTTGTTCATAAAATAAAAGGAGTAAAAAATTACCTATTCCATGATTTGTACTATGAACGGTTGTTTCACCTTGCTCCTAGCGATATAAGCGTAGAAGAGCTTAAAAAGCAATTGATGGAAAAAGGATTGTTATTTGAAACCAACGGAATTATTCCCTTTAAATTTAAACTTGATTTTGAACCATTGCAGAACGAAGTGAAACTGATTGAACTTGAGATCCGATTGACAGGAAAATGCTCTGAAAACTGTCCAGATTGTGGGGATTCATGTGGTTGCTTCATAACTGAACACAGGGAAATCATGAGTAACGAAGTGTTTGATTCGATCCTTAGCCAATTTGGAAAAGGATGTGGCAAAGTTCCAATCAAACAATTGGCTATCACTGGAGGGAATCCATTTTTTGAAGAAAGGCGTTTACATTCATTGCTAGACTCCATTGAAGCTGAGAATAGGTTTATCCTCTTTCAAAAACATGAACTCTATCCTGGAATAGAAGGCTATGATTTTGTTCCTAACAGGACAAGAGGGTTATCAATATCAGATTCCGCAATGGAATGTGATGACTTTTCATTTTTCTTTAGAAAAATGTTCCATTCTTGTTGGGGAAAAAAGATATGCGTTGATGTAAACGGTGATATAAAATTATGCCTCCGCCATCCATTGAAATTTGGAAATATTCAAAAAGATAATGTCAAGCAATTAATAGTGAACGGTGTTTTCGATCCATATTGGGAATTAACAAAGGATGACGTTGCAACATGTAAAAGCTGTGAGTATAGATATGCGTGCTTTGAATGTCGGCCCGACATAGAAGATGATTGCGATTACTCTGAAAAACCTAAACAATGTGGTTACAATCCAGTTACAGGAGAGTGGAAGGAACCTATAAAGAATAATATTCTTGAAATCTAGTTTATTTTTGATTCCTTAGAAAGATAAGAAATTCAAAAAGCATGAAGATTAAATGATAAAAATAGCCTTGGGCATAAGAGTATAAAAAAGTAATTTAATAAGGAGGGAAGGAGGGGCTGGGGACAGGTAGATTATTGTCAAATTTGAAGATTTGTTTCTAGCGTTGCCACTCGAACCCGCCATCGAAGCCTTCGATCGCCGAGAGAATGTTCTCCGGGCGATTTACACTGATTGTACACTATATCGAACCCGAACGGGCCTTCGCGAACGGGCAGGCACGGGGCAAATGTGCCTGTCCCCGAGGCCGAATTCCATTGATTGCGACATCGAATACCGGGATTAGGAGATGCCTGGTTGCTGGTGATAAAATAAAAAAGAGAACACTGGGGAATATTTTTTCGTAGAAATACAATTAAAACGCTCGCTTTGAAAATCAGGAGGACGCATGAGCAATAATAGTATGGGACGCAGACGTTTTTTGAAAAATTCCGCTCTAGGTGTGGCTGGAGCCGGCTTTTTAGGCAATTCCGGCGGCCTTGTGGCTGAGGAAGTAATAAAGAAAGTCGATCCAAAAATAAAGGCATTTCGAACATTGGGGCGGACTGGGTTTATGATTTCGGATATTAGTTGCGGTTTTTGTAGCAATGCCGCTGTATTGAAGGCGGCGATCGAGGCCGGCGTAAACTACATCGATACGGCGGAAAGTTACCGTAACCAACCGGCGGTCGGCGAGGCCATCCAGGGTCTTGACCGGAAAAAGATATTTATCACATCCAAGCTGGTGATTAAAGAAGATATAACGAAAGAAGAGGTGGTGACCCGCACCCGCAAATGCCTTGAAGAACTGAAAACAGATTATCTCGATTGCATGATGATTCATAGCTGCGAGAACCGGAAACTTATTACCGCTAAGGGTTTTCATGACGCCATGACGCAGTTGAAATCCGAAGGCAGGGTACGGTTTGTCGGTATTTCCAATCACGGCTCCAATTGGGCCATGGACGGCGAGGAATCCATGGCGAAGGTGTTGTTGGCGGCCGCGGCCGATGGGCGCTTCGATGTGATGCTGCTGGCCTATAACTTCTTGCAGACCGACCAGGGCGCCGATGTGCTTGCGGTATGTAAAGAGAAAAATATTGGAACCACATTGATGAAAGTGAATCCCGTCGGGCAGTATTATGGCATGAAAGAGCGGGTGGAGCAGATGCAAAAAGAGGGGAAAGAGGTAGGCGAGCGTTACTTCCAGGCTCTGGAGCGGTATAAAAAAAGAGCGGAAATGGCCGATAGTTTCATCAAGAAATACGATCTGAAAAATCCGCTGGAAATCCGTGACGCGGCAGTTCGCTTCGCTCTGGATAACCCCAATGTGAATACAGTGTGCTGCGCATTTAGAAGCTTTGACGACATCGATGCCTATTTGCCGCTATCCGGCACCAACCTCAACGGTCTGGAAAAAAAGAAACTGGCCGCCTACAAAGAGGGGTGCGGCACACTGTATTGCCGCCACGCCTGCGGAATCTGCGAAAACAGTTGCCCAAACCAGGTGCCGGTCAACACCATTATGCGCTACAATCACTATTACGAAGCGCATGGCCGCGAGAAATACGCTTTGAAGCGCTACGCCCTACTGGATGCTCCCAAAGCGGACCAGTGCCAGAATTGCGACGGCGCTTGCGAAATAGCGTGCCCATACGGCGTCCCCACACAGGGGATGATGGTGATGGCTCACCATCGTTTGTCATTGACGTAATCGAGAAGAACTTCTAGCCCCGGGGCAAGACGTCATCGCGCCCCGGGACGGTTCAATTTCCTTTGCGGTACCAGTTCCCCTCGGCATCTTGCAGCCAATGGCCGGGGGCCGCGTTTTGGGCGATTTGGGCCGCGCGCCTTTTACCGACGATATCTACATTGGATCCTACGTTCGCCGCAATCTTTTGATACACGTTTCGGCGATCGGCGTTTTCCGCCTGCATGATCGCCCGGTCTTTATCGTTGACATTGGGGGAGCGAACATCCAAAAGTCCCCGGTTGTTCTCGCCAATCAAACCCTGGTTTTTCATAGCGTCGATTCGTGGCTTCCGTTGTATAAACCGCTCTTTCAACGGATCCCCCTGCGCGGAGAGAGTCGCCCCGAGAGCCATTATCACAACCATCATCAGAATACAATACCTATTTTTTCGTGTCATGTTGCGTCTTTTTCTCCTTATCCTGGGATTCGGCTTTTTCCCCGGTGGATTCTATCTGATCGATATCGCCGAAGAAATCTTCCAACGCGCGGTCGATCTTGACCCGGATCTCCACCGTTACATGCACCGGTTGGATGGTCATTTCGTGCTTTATCTTGATGCATCCCACTGCAGAAATCACTGTGCATGCGATGAAACACAATAGAAAGTTTTTCATCGATATTCTCCTTATCATTGCTTCTTGTTTGTCATGACTTTGACCCTGGCTCCCTCTTTGAGTAGACGCTTGAGATCAATGTCGAGAAATTTCAGTTCCAGGGTCAGGCCCTTTAGATCCACCATCCTCTTACCGGTTTTGCTACGGACAAGATCTTTCTTTTTGCCGTCGTATTCCAGGGGAAGTTTGGCTGCCGGAACCCCCTTGAGGACGATGTTCATATCGAGGCGGTCTTTTCGGGTATTGAGCTTGACCCGGACCCACTCGTAACTAAAATCCCGCACCGCCTCTTCAACCAGTACCATTCCCCCGGAGATAAGGCTCGCGTCCTGGATCTGCAACGAACCTTGAATGCCGGGGCTGGAATAGAGGAATCCTTCGTCGAACAATATATCGCCCCCGGAGAATTTTAGGGGAATCACCCCGTTAATTTCGGCGTCGCCGGAGGCGATGGTCTCGCCCACTAATACATTGAGTAACCGGCCGAAATCGATCCGGTCGCAATAGAGTACTGTGCTAAAATCTTTACTGTTTGTACCGACCCGCACTCCACCGAAAAAAACCTTACCTCCCAGGAGCCGGAACTCTCCCCGTTCCACCAGGATCGAATTCGGACCTTCGCTGGTGAATACCAGCCGGCCATCGCGAAACTGTAGCCCCTGGACATCCAATTCCCGGACTGTGATCTCCTGGCCGGGCTCCGATAGCATGACCGGCAAATTTCTGAAGCGGATGATGCCATCGATCCCCCCCAGCAAGATGCCGGATTCTTTGATTTCCAGCCTGAAATCTGCAAGCTGTATCTGTCCTGTACCGGTAACGATATCTCCTACTCCCTGGAGCTCTCCTGTACCTGAGACGGCGCCTGAGATTTTGATGCCCTTCAGTGACGGATGGAGCGATCCTAATGACGTGGCTTCAGGTAATTGGCTGGTGGGGATTTCAAAATTCAGAGAATAGGTGTCCAGACCGGGGGAAACGTCGCGGGTGGCGCTGTATTTGATCGAAAGCTCCTTCACAGCGAATTCCGCTTCGCCGTCGGCCAACATGATAGAGGGGCCCACACCCAACTCGCCTGTCAGTTTTTTTAGAACCAGGCCTGCGATATCCACTTCATCGGCGCTGAAATTTCCGGTTTGAGTGATCCGGTTTTGTTGCTTGCCGTTTTTTGGTGGCACAATATCTTCGGTTCCGGACATTTGGAGGGGGATCACAGCGGAGAGATTTTTGATAGACACCTGTCCCCCAATCCCGGCGTCGATACCTTCGACTCTCACGTTCCCGGAGGCGCGCCATCCTTCGTTCTCAGTATTCATCGTGGCGTTCATTCGAATTCGCCGGCCTTCCAGGGACAGGTCGGGCATTGACAACCGGATTCCATTCGTATTTAGACGTAGACGCGATGAGGTTCTCGACGAATTGCCCTCGATAGCGCATGCGATCGTTAATTGGTTTAAGGATGATGTGAACCGATCTCCAGTGACGGCCAATTGTTGGCTGATGTCTCCCTTTAATGTCCATTGTGAATCCCGGGGCGGGAACGGGAAGGTGAGGTCGCCGGTGACAAGCACCGGGGCGTCGGCTCTCAACGAAGGCTGGATAGATGTCAGGATGCCGGGAGGCAATTCGATGGCGTAGCTGCCGGTGAATTCCGAAGCTGTTTCGCCGATGGAAATGATCCCGGCTATTTCGCGGATTGTTGCCGGAATCGGTTTTTGCAAATTGACGCCTTCGGTATGGAATGCCAGGCTGTCCGCGGATCCACCGGCGATTTTCACAATAAATGGTTGTGATATCTCCAGATCCGGGCCGGTAAGCGAATGTAGCGTCGCCTCCACATCCAGAGCTTCCGGGCGCAATGATGATGGAATGCGGCATTTGAACCGCCAGCTCGCGCGCGCCGCATAAGGCGGGGCGACAATGTCGAACATCGTTGCATTCGCGGCGACGTCCGCATAATAAAGTTGCCACTGTTTGAGTTCCACTTCTAAGGTGGCTTCGGCTGGAGAGGGGACAAGGATGCCCGCGCTGGCAAGGAACAAATCCAATAAATTCTGAAGTCTGAGATAACGAGCTTCGATAGTGAACCGACCGTCGCCCGAGGCGGCATCGATAATTCCGTTACATTGCCATGGCCGGCCAAACGGAAGTCCTGTGGCTGTGATCTTGTAGCGATGGCTGTCTGCTTGCCTGAGCAACTCCACATCCAGGGGAATGAAGATCGTTTCGTCCGCCGACGCGAGCTCGATCTCCGACGACAATAATTGCAACCGGTTGACCGCAAATCCCGGAGGTCCTGATTCCGGCGAATTTCGTAGCTCCAAATTCGTTAGATTTTCTGGAATAATCTTTGCGCCGGAAATCATGACACGATCGACTCTTCCCTTCAATAACCGAAAGGGGGAGTAATCGAGCGATACCGTTGCAATGGCGATTGCGGGCTTCGCTGACGCTTCAATTACAATATCCTGGAGGTCGAGCTTCGAGAGTCCGATGTGGCGGATCGAAAGCTTCTGCACCTCGAGCCCGTACTGGGAGAAAGCGCTCATGATTTTTGATCTTACCAGAGGCCGGATTGCAAAGAGGAATGTAATGAAGGTTATAATCAAGAACCCTATGGCAACGGCCAATGATTTTTGAACCCCGGTCAAGCGTTTTTTTTCCCCACTCGATTTGTCCATATATTGCTAATATTAATTCACCTGTGTATTTTTGTCAAATGAAATGTTTAACTTCGCCCTTATTTCTTTTCTTGACTTTTTCCTGTTTTTTCGCTAATAATGATGTTTTGTTAAAAATGTTACCCCGGAGGTTGGGTTTGGGTCATATGAGTGTGGAAGAAAAAGATCGGAACTATAGAAAAGCGTTGCATCTGGAGTATTTTACCGTTGGTTACAATATAGTGGAAGCGGTGGCTTCGATATTCTTCGGCGGAATCGCCAATAGTATCGCGTTGGTTGGATTTGGCCTCGACAGTATTGTGGAGTCGTTGTCGGGCTTTGTATTGATCTGGCGGTTGAGTAAACACAACAAAATCAGCAAAGAGGAAGAGGCGCGCCTCGAAGAAAAAGCCTACCGGTTTGTGGGTATCACTTTCTTCATATTGGGCGCTTATATTCTCTTTGAATCCGTCAAAAAGATCGTGACCAGAGATATTCCCGAACCGTCCCTGCCGGGTATTGTCATCGCCATCTTGTCCTTGATCATCATGCCCATCCTGGCGTACCGTAAATATAAGATCGGCAAGGAGTTAAACCTCAAATCCCTCGTCGCAGACTCCAAAGAGACTCTGGTATGTTCCATTCTATCTGTGGCCCTTTTGATCGGTCTCACCACCCGCTATTTTTTCAATTTCTGGCTTTCCGATCCATTGACGGGGCTCGTGATCGTGATTTTTCTCTTCCGCGAAGGTTACGAATTGGTTTTCGAAGAAGAGGGGTGTGGTTGCCGGGGTTAAGTTCTCCTGATTTTTTTTGTCAACCTCATTTTGTCTCCTCCCGTCTAAGTGTTTCTAAAGCGAAGACATGGAGGTAAAGATATGAAAACATTACACAAATTATTATTGTTACTATTGGTTTTGGTATTGTCATTGAGCGGTTTGACTGCCGCATCGGATCAGGAAGGAAAAACTCAGGGCGACGATGAGATGGAACTCAAGGAAGCGGCGCTACATGCCCTGCTTTCCATGAAAGGAGACCAGGCTCTGCCTATGATCGAGAAATTGTTGAAAGACAGCAAAGAGCCGAGACTCCGCCAGAAGGCGTTGATGGTCTTGAGCCAATTGGATACCGCCAAAGCGGTTCCCATCCTCACGCAGGTGGCCCTTACCGATCCGGATGCCAAAGTCAAGGAGCAAGCGGTGTTCTGGTTGGGGCAAACGGGCGGCGACCAGGTAATCCCTGTGCTATGGAAAATGTACACCGATACAAAAGATCCTGGAATAAAAGAAAAGATTCTTTTTTCGATTTCGCAATCCGGCAGCAAGGATGCGTTTGCGAAACTGAGCGGCATCGTAAAAACCGAAACCGACGAGGACATCCGGGCAAAAGCTGTGTTCTGGCTCAGTCAACGGCAGGAAAAAGAGGCGGGTGAGATTTTAAAAAATGTAGTGGCGAACGACGCCAGTCTCAAGGTTCAGGAGCGCGCCCTCTTCGCCCTTGCTCAATTGAGTGAACAAGAGGGAAATCTGGAATACTTGCTCGGAGTGGCAAAATCCCATAGTAACGACAAACTCCGTGAGAAAGCGGTGTTCTGGTTGGGGCAGACCAAAGACGCGGTCAAGCGTCTGGATGTATTGAAGGATTTTGTCCTCAACGACAAAAATCCCAAAATCCAGGCCAACGCGTTGATGGCCATCGCCCAATTGCCAAAAGAGCAAAGCGTTACATTCCTGGCGCAGGTGGCGAAAACCCACAAGGATAGCAATATCCGCAAAAAAGCTATTTTCTGGCTTGGCCAAATTGGAGATCCTTCGGCAGTGAAAATTCTGGAGGAGATCGCCAATGAAAAATAGCTATCAGTGGATTATCTTCTTCATCCTGGTGGGCTCGATTCTGTCGAGCCCCGCCTTCAGCCGGCAGATCGTCAAAGTGCCGAATCCCGGAGATTCGCTGGAAGACCGGTTCGAATGGGCTCTCAAGGCGGCGGGGACAGGCGAAGATTTTTTCGTCGGCTATAGTATTCGCAGGATGATGGGCGAAGATTCCTCGATTCATTGCGGTGACTATCATGCTTCTGAGGCTGCCGCCACATTGCGGGATATTCTGGCGGGAAAAGAAGCAGGGAAAAAAACTGTAAAAAAAGAAGCGGTTGGACCGAACGGCCACTCCAAAAAATCTCAGGCGAAAGTCGAGAAAGACCTGGCTGTCATGTTTGTCTATGCCGCCGGGACAAAGGGCCGCCGGGCCTGGAAATCGATCGTGATCAATAACATCGATTCCCCTCTCCACCTGGGCAATGGGAATATCTACTGGTTGGGTCCAGTGGAGCAAGAAGGGAGCGTCGCTTATCTGCTCCGTCTCTTTCGGGAGCAAACAAACATCAAGCCGCGCAAGAATCTGCTGACCGCCATTTCGTTGCACGACCGGTCGCCCGGTGTCGTTCCGTTCCTGAAAAAAACGCTGAATAGCGATTTACCAGATGAGCTCCGGGAAGACGCCGCGTTTTGGCTGGGGAATCACCAGGCTCCCGAGGCGGTCTCGATTCTTTCGAGAGCCGCCGAGAGCGATCGCTCGGAAAAAGTGAGGGAAAAATCGGTTTTTGGGCTGTACCTGGTGGAATCTGAAGCTTCGGTAGATGCTCTGATTCATTTGGCTCGCAAGGCCTCTTATCTTGAAGTTCGCAAAAAAGCCATTTTCTGGTTGGGGCAAAAAGCCGCGAAAAAATCTGCGGATGTGTTGGGGGATATCGCCCTGAACGACACGAAGATGGAGATACAAACGAGCGCTGTCTTCGCGTTATCCCAACTCCCCGATGGGCAGGGGCTTCCCCCCTTGATCAAGATCGCAAAAACGCATCCCGGGCTTCAGGTTCGCAAAAAGGCCCTCTTCTGGTTGGGGCAAAGTGAAGATCCCCGCGCCCTTGAACTATTTGAAAATATCCTAAAACGCGATTAGTTTTACCCAAACTGCAGGATGGGCCGGTTACATCGTGTCGCCGGCTCTCCTATTTCTCCGCTAGCGCCGCTTCAATAGCAGTCGTCACCTTCTCGCTTTCCGGTTTTTCCGGAGTTTGGAAGCGGGTGATGATGGTTCCATCGCGGCCGATTAAAAATTTGGTGAAATTCCATTGAATATCGCCCGCGAATTTGGGATTCGTCGCTTCCTGAGTCAGAAATTTGTACAATGGATGCTGGTCTTCCCCCAAAACCGAAATCTTCGAAAACATGGGAAATGTCACTCCGAAATTGACAGAACAGAATTCTTTAATTTCAGCGTCAGTCCCCGGTTCCTGGTTTCGGAAGTTGTTGGCCGGGAATCCCAGAACCAGAAAACCTTGATCTTTGTATTTCTCATACACTTTTTCCAATCCCTCGTATTGATTGGCGAATCCACATTTACTGGCCACGTTGACAATCATGAGTACCTTCCCCTTGTATTGGGACAACGAGACCGGCTTCCCATCGATATCTTTCATCTCAAAATCATAGATCGACGACGTTTCTCCAACCGGCGTGAAAGCCGGAAGGACGGGTGCAAGTATTGACACGCATAACATTAGAGCCATTACTCTTTCCATCATTATCTCCTTACATAATCTCTCCGTTTCTCTGGCTTATATCAGATATTTTTCTATTTGTAAAGGCGGGGATGCCGGTTAGAGTTTCATGGCCGGCTCGCTTTTACCGATCCAGCATACATTGATGGCTTTTTGTTCGCCGAAGAAGGCTCCTTCGGCGATGGTGCCGAATAAAAAAACCGCTTCTCCGACTGCGTAATTCCTTAAATCTCCAATAATGGTGAATTTCTTTTTATCTTCGGTTTCGAGAACCTGATGCAAAATATTGGTGTCGACCAATTTACCTTTCAAGCAAATGGGCTTCGGTTCAACTGTTTCGTCCCGAACCGGTTCTATTACATAATTTTTTTCCGAAACCACCTTAACCTGGCTTAGATCCGACCAATCCTGCCATGTGTAACTGGCGGTGATGGGCGTCATCAATTGCAGCGGACCATTCGGCCGGGCGCGAAATTCGAATGTCCGCTCGCCGGTCGATGTGTCTTCGTCTTTTGGAATCAATTCCGCTTCCGTCCATCCGGTGGTTCTGGTAACGCCGACGGCGAAGATATGAATCACCGGAGGATAAGCCGGCAGTTTGTGAACCCGGACCCAGTTCACACCATATACGAGTTTTTTGTGGCTGGCCATGGTTTCTCCTTCAATCATTCACACACAAAAAAATAGCTTCCTTTACAAGTTTCAAAAAAAATAGGTCTCCCTAATATACCATTTTGTATACCAATTTAAAAGGTTCCTCATGGAAAATATTCACCTTTGACCTTTCGCTGACTGCTATAAGTCCTAATAGCAGTCGTTTGCGGAGGTCACTTTTTCTATTGACAAAAATATAAACCTGGTTAACAGAATTTTGTCGCATTCTTTTACCGGTATCTCATTCATTCTAATTGCCTTGATTATCTTCTTCCGTTTTTGCGAAGCTCTTAATCAGAACCAGGCGCTTCCTATTTTTTATAAGAAGCAAAAAAATAGATCTCATCACATTCTCCTTTATTTGAGTATCGAAATTCAAGATTGTTTATTGTACCAATCATCGGTCCCCAAAAAATATCAAATTGGGCTCAAAAATTAGTAAAATCAAATCAGATAGATACAACGATTGAGTTTCCAGTGGAAGATCTGGGGACAGGCGAAGCAGCATTCTTCTTCGGTAAGAAGCGTCGATCGAAGGCTTCGATGGGGGTTGAACTTTTGCGGAGTTTTGTCGTATGATATCTTTTAACTTATGGAATTAAAGGAGAATATGATGACAAAATGGGAGTACATAATTGTGATAATAACCATTGTGAGTAGTATAACATTGATGCCCCTGATGGGGGAGGCGGCCGCGGATGGCGCGAAAAAAGCCATTGATCCGGCCAATTTAGATACAAGCGTTTTGCCGGGCCAGGACTTTGCCCGCTATTCTTCGGGTAATTGGGAGAAGATGAATCCGATCCCCGGCGAATACAGCCGTTGGGGTGCGTTTGAGGAATTGATGGAAAAAAATCTGGCGGATCTCAGAGGAATTCTCGAATCCGCCGCTGCTCTGAAAAACGCGCCCAAAGGCAGCAATGTCCAGAAAATCGGAGACTTTTTCGCCAGCGGTATGGATATCGAAAAAATCGAAGCTGATGGCCTAAAACCGCTAAAAGAGGAATTCGAAAAGATTGGAAACCTGAAAACCACAGCGGATGTACAGTCTATGGTGGCGCGATTCCACACCAGAGGTATGGGGATTTTGTTCCATTTCCTGGTGATGCAGGATAAAAAGAACAGCGAGATGAATATTCCCTGGGTATACCAG
>JAHELQ010000532.1 GCA_024644125.1 Candidatus Aminicenantota bacterium
TGGAGTCGAGCTGGATATAACGCGCCGGAAGCATCTGCTCCGGCAACCGCTGGGCCAGGAAACCCGGTAACTCCCGCAGAGGGGCGTCTCCCGGACCATCCTCTGGCGACATGACGAGGTAGGCGCACAAAACGCCCTCCCCCCGCTCCGCCGGCCGGACCGCTACCACCGCTTCTTTCACCGACGGATGCTGCCGCAACGCAGCTTCCACCTCCCCCAATTCGACGCGGAAGCCGCGAATCTTGACCTGGGAGTCCAACCTCCCGGCGAATTCCATCGGCCCGTCAACCGTATACCGGGCCAGATCGCCGCTTTTGTACATCCTGGCGCCCGGATGAAAGGGATCCGGTAAAAAGAATCGCGCCGTCATCTCCGGGTGATTCAAATAACCGCGGGCGACTCCCTTGCCGCCGATACACAATTCCCCCAGGGCTGCCGGAGGAAGAAGATTTCCGGCCTCGTCCAGAATGTAACAGCGCGAGTTGCCGGAGGGATACCCGATGGGGACGGACACGCCGCCGTACATTGGATCGAAGCGATGGATCATACATCCCACAACGGTTTCTGTCGGCCCGTATTCATTGAATATATCAATAGTGCGAGCAAAATGGTTCCAGACGGCGGAAGCGAGATCCACGGTCAATTCTTCCCCGCCTACGATGAGTCTTCGAACCGCGCTTCGAAACGGTTCCAACTCCAACGCCATGTTCACGTGACTGGGGGTCAACTTGACGGCGTGAATCAACGGATGCTGGAAGATAAACCGCAACGTCTCGGCCGGATCGCCGCCTGCCATCGTTATAACGGAATTGCCGGAAACCAGCGGCACAAATAACGAAGTCACGGTCAGATCGAACGCCAGGGGAGTGAACAGGGGGAACGCGCACGAGTCGCCGTCGAGATAGACTTCACACGCCCACGACACATAGTTCACCGCGCCCCGATGCTCCACAACGACGCCTTTGGGCTTGCCGGTGGAGCCCGATGTGTAGATCACGTAGGCGGGATCGTCTGGTCGATGATGGGCGCGGCCGCCGCAAACGGAATTCCGGCGATCGGCGATATCTCCCTCATCAAGAACAAGCGAAGGACGGCAATCCCGCATCATGTATTCCCGCCGCAAGGGCGCCAGGGAGGGTGCGAACGGCACATAAGCGGCTCCGGCCCGCAAAATTCCCAGAACAGCCAGCACGGCGTCTACAGAAGGCTCGCTAGTTATCCCCACCAATTGTCCGGGGCCGATCCCCCGGCTCTGCAAATACCCGGCCAGTTCCAGCGACGATAGGTTCAGCCGGTCATAAGACAACTGAAGATTTCCCTCTTTGGCGCGAATGGCGACGGCCGACGGCACGCGCTCCGCCTGGCGCGAAAAGAGCTCGTCCAGCCTCGCGTCCAGCGGATATGAATGTCCGCTGTTATCGAAGGCTTCTAGTAATTCTTCTTTTTCTCCCGGTAGCCATATCTCCAACCGCCCCAGCGGTCGTTCCACTTCCGATAAAATTTGCCGGACCAACGACTCCAGCCGCAGAGCCAAACGTTTCACCGTCTCCGGTTGGTACAACGCCCCCTGGTATGACACGCGCCCCGACAGATTGTCGCCTTCCCGCCGGAACGACCACACCATATCCGGCCGTAGGGATTCTAGCTGGCGCGGATCGTGGATTTGCTCCAGCAGCACGGCGATGCCGGTCTCGCGGATGGCGGGAAATATTTCCAGAAGAGGGAAGTTCTGATAGGCGTCCCCGTCGGCCACAGCGTCCCGCGCCGCCAGTAGTAATTCCTTGAACGGGGTGTTCCGGTCAAACCGGCAACGGACCGGAATCACCGTGTTGATGAAGGACGCGTCGCTCTCCTGCCGGACGATGGGGGCGATGATCATTTTATCCGTCGCCTCTTCCCGGTCGAGCAAACCGGCCAGCGCATGTAACGCCGCTGTCAGGAACACATGGACCGCGATATCCGATCCCCCGCAAAAAGCTACCGTTCGTTCCGCCAAAAACGGATCGAACCCGAAGGGATGGATCGACTCCGATTGCGGGCTACCGCCAGGCCCGCCGTCCCGGGGAAAGCGGGCGGGAATCCAATCGCCCGCGAGCGTCTGCCGCCAGTATTCCGCTTCCTTGCGGCGCTCCGCCGCCGCCAGCCGTGCGTCCAGTCTCGAACCGCGATTAGAAGCCAAACGTGATCTCCTCTTTTCTAACGGCGCTGCGCGCCCCGGCCAACCCTCCCGTCACGGTCATCTCGGCGATGGTCATATCGGGATTCCCGATCGCCTGTTCCGCCGCGTGACGCACATTGTCAGCCAATCGCCGGATGGTGGAGGCGTCGTACAACACGCTGGAATAATCGATGGTGAAGCGGATGATATCGTCCTCTTCCATGGCGTGGACGGTCAGGTCGAATTTTGTCTGCCGGGTATCGATGGGCAGGGATTTCAGTGTGAGACCCGGAATCTCCGCCTCGCGAATATCCAGGTTTTGCAGGGTGAATTCCACATCGAACAGCGGATTGCGGGACGATTGCCGCTCCACCCCCAATAACGTTACCAATTGATCGAATGGCAGGTCTTGATTTTCGAACGCGCCGACAGCGGTCTCCTTGACTTCGGCCAAAAATCCGCGAACGGATTTCGCCGGCTCCGGCCGATTGCGCATCGGCAGCATGTTGACAAACATCCCCACCACTCCGGCAAGGTCCGCGTGCCGCCGTCCAGCCACGCTGGTTCCCACGACAATATCCTGGCTGCCGCTGAATTTCGACAGCACGATATTCAGTATCGCCAAAAGCGCCATATACAACGTGACGTCATGGGCCGAAGCCAGCGCTCGAAGTTTTGTCGCCAGTTCCGCGTCCAGGCGGAACTCCAGCGCGTCTCCCGAAAAGTCCCAGATCTCCGGGCGGGGAAAATCGCAAGGCATATCCAGCGGTTCCAGGGGCCCGCCGAGTTTATCCAGCCAGTACGCCCGCTGTTCTTGAAGCGCCGCCTGCCGTTCCGGAGCCCACCACCATTCGGTGAAGTCCTTGTACTGGACCGCCGCCGCGGGCAATTGATCGCCGCGGTACAGATTCAAGAATTCCTGAATCACAATCCCAGCCGACGCGCCGTCGGAGACAATATGATGCATATCCACCAGCAACATATGGCGTAGCTCCCCCGCGGATACGACGCGCACCCTCAACAGCGGAGGCCGCGACAGATCGAAGGGCCGGATGAACGAGGCGATCTCGTCTCGCGGCGACGCTGCCTGCCGATGCCGATGATCTATGGCGAACGGGGCTTCTTCGGCCACCACCTGGACCGGCACTCCGTCTTCCAGCCGGAAGGAGGTGCGGAAACTCTCATGCCGGCGAATCAACGCCGCGAACGTGGCCTGCATCTTTTCCAGATCCAATTCCCCCTCCAATGCCATGGCGGCGGGCATGTTGTATCCAATGCCCATGGGATCCAATTCATGGGCCACAAACAACCGGTTCTGCGCCGGCGAACATGGGTAGTACTCTTTTGGCGGGGCTTTCTCTATGGCGCCGATGGCCTGGTCGGAGGCCCCCTCGATGAAGCGGGCGATTTCCCGTACTGTGGGGGTCTTGAAGATTTCGATCAATTTCATGCGCACGGAAAATTCTTTTTGAATATGGGTCATCAACGTGGTGGCTTTGAGCGAATGGCCGCCGATTTCGAAGAAGTTGTCGTCGGCGCCGATGGAATCGATATCGATGTCCAGGATATTGGACCATAACGACGCCACCCGCCGCTGCACAACAGTCAGAGGCTCGCCGCGGCCCCGGCTTTCGCCGGTTGTTTCCGCCGTTCCGGCTAGCCAGACCCGCGCCGCCACCGAAACCGGATCGCCGTCTCTGCCGCCGCCCTCCGCCACGAACTCCGCTTTGGCGATACCATGAGACCGGGCATCCGCCGCGACAAAAAAGAGGCTCTCTCCCTCCGCCAGCGGAGCCAACCATTGGCGGACAGCGGT